>JALYTU010000032.1 GCA_030854125.1 Actinomycetota bacterium
CGTCTGGACCAACACCATTCCTGGGGGCTCTGACCGGACCTCGCCGATCTCGGCCGCCTGCTCGCCACCGGGCATGCCGCGCAATGCGGCCAGGGCCCGCTCGGACGCCTCTGGGGCCACAAAGGCAACGAACACGCCCTCGTTGGCCACGTACATCGGGTCGATGCCGAGGATCTCTGACGCGCCGGCGACGGCCGGCGCGACCGGGATGTCGCGCTCGCGCACGATCATCGCCACCTTGGAGGCGCGGGCCAGCTCGTTGAGCACCGAGGCCACACCGCCCCGGGTCGCATCGCGCAGGCAGCGCAGCTCGTCTCCGGCGACATCCAGCAGCTTGTCCACCGCGGGCCACAGGCTGCGCGTGTCCGAGCGGATCTCGGCGTCGAGCTCGAACTCGCCGCGGGCGAGCATGATCGCGGTGCCATGATCGCCGATCCGGCCTGAGAGCAGGATCCGGTCTCCGGGCACCAGCGCGGAGGGCGCGAGGCGGGCGCGCGGATCACGCAGCCCGATCCCGGCGGTGCAGATGTACATCCCGTCGGCGTGCCCGCGCTCGACCACCTTGGTGTCGCCGGTGACGATCTCCACGCCGGCCGCCCGGGCGGCGTCGGCGATCGCCTGCACCTCTGCGGTCAGCACCTCGGCGGGCAGCCCCTCCTCGAGGATCAGCGAAAGCGACAGGGCCAGCGCCCGGGCGCCGGACACGGCGAGGTCGTTGACGGTGCCGTTGACGGCCAGCTCACCGATCGAACCGCCCGGGAAGCGCAGCGGCTTGACCACGTAGGAATCGGTGCTGAAGGCCAGCTGCAGGTCGCCGACACCAACCAGGCCGGCGTCGCCCATCTCGGCCAGCGCCGCGCCCCCGAGGGTGGGGGCGAGCAGACCCTCGATCAGCGTCTGCGTCGCCTTGCCGCCTGCGCCGTGCGCCATCGTGATCCGCTGGTCCCGGAACTTCGCCCGCTTGCCGCGGGCGGTGCCGATGATGCCCAGGACGCGTTGCTCGCGCTCGGAGATGACCGAGCTGGTGCCCGCGTCGGGCATCACACCACCTCGCGCTCGCGGGCGAAGCGCCCGAAGTTGTAGTACGCCGCGCAGGCGCCCTCGGAGGAGACCATGCAGGTGCCGATCGGGCGTTCGGGCGTGCAGGCGGACCCGAACACCTTGCATTCCCAGGGCTTGATCACACCCTTGAGCACCTCCCCGCACTGACACGCCTTGGGGTCGGCGACGCGGACATGGGGGACCTCGTAGCGGCGTTCGGTGTCCAGCTCGGCGTAGTCCTCGGACAGCGCGAGCCCGCTGTGGGAGATAAAGCCCAGGCCGCGCCACTCGAAGTGGGGTCGCAGGGTGAACACCTCGGACATCACCTCCAGCGCGCGGAGGTTGCCCTCGTAGGGAACGACGCGCGCGTACTGGTTCTCCACCTCGCAGCGATCGTCACGCAGCTGGCGCAGGATCATCGCCACCGACTGCAGGATGTCCAGCGGCTCAAAGCCGGCGATCACGATCGGCCGACCGTAGTCAGCGGGAATGAACTCGAACGGGCGGGCGCCGACCACGGTGGCGACGTGCCCGGGGCCGATGAACCCATCCAGGCGCAGGTCCGGGGACTCCAGCAGAGCCCGCAGCGGCGGGACGATCGTCACGTGACTGCACATGACCGAGAAGTTGGGCACGCCCTCGGTCCGCGCGCGCTTGAGGGTCAGCGCGGTCGACGGAGCCGTCGTCTCGAAGCCGATCGCGAAGAACACGACGTGGCGGTCGGGGTTCTGCTTGGCGATCCTGAGCGCGTCCAGGGGCGAGTAGACCATCCGGATGTCAGCGCCGGCGGCCTTGGCCTCGAGCAGGCTGCCTTGCGAGCCCGGGACGCGCATCATGTCTCCGAAGCAGGTGAAGATGACCTCCTCGCGCCGGGCGACGGCGATCCCGTCGTCGACGCGGCCCATCGGGATCACGCAGACCGGGCAGCCGGGACCGTGGACGAGCTCGACGTTGGCCGGCAGCAGGTCGTCGATGCCGTACTTGTAGATCGAATGGGTGTGGCCGCCGCACACCTCCATGACCTTGTAGTGGCGGCCGGGCTCGACGAGCGAGAGGATCTCGGCGGCCAACGCGCGGCCGAGCTCGGGGTCGCGGAATTCGTCGACGTACCTCATCGCACTCCCAGCAGTGTGGCGATCGCCGTACCCGCGTGGACGAGCAGTTGATCGCCTGGGGCCACGGGCGCGACGAGGGCGATCTCGACACTCTCGCGGCGATCGGCCTCGTCGGCGCAGAGCGCCAGGCCCCGGTCCTCGTCGACGGCGACCACGATCATCGGCACTCCGTCGTCGCCGCAGGTGATGCAGTGCTGTGATCCACAGCCGAACTCGACGGCGGGTGAAGCCGGGCCGAGCGCCGACGTCACTCGATCACGCTCGCCTTGAGCTCCTCGAGCTCCTGCTCGTAGTCGGCGCCCATCCGCACCAGTAGGTCGTGCGTGTTGCGGGCCTCCTCCTCATCGACCTGGGAAATCGCGAAGCCGACATGGATCAGGACCCAGTCCCCGGGGCCGACGCCGCTCCCCTCGGCGTCGAGCAGGCCGATGTTGACGGTGCGCCGTACGCCGGCCACCTCAACGGTGGCCAGACGGTTGTCAGCGTCGACGATCGCCACCACCTGACCCGGGATTGCCAAGCACATGCCGCCGTTGTAACACCGGCCGGCGGCGTGCGCCAGTGCACCGGTAAGCCGGGTTACGCGGTCGGCCACCGGCGTAATCTGGATTACCAGCAGCGATGAATCTTCGCGCGTCCCAGATCGTCTCCGTAAACTCTGCTTCGGGAGGTGGTTCTGTCCGGGAGCCGAGAGTGCAGAAGACAACAGCGGTGCGAAGGCGCGGTCGGTGATGGCTCGGTCATGGTCAAATCCGCGTCCCAAGGCGGTGGGGCTACAGCCCGCGCCCGCCGCGATGCACCGCTACCTGCTGGACGCCGATGACGACCTCGCCCGCGAGTTCGACGTCCGCACCCGGCTCGCCGCGAGGCCGGGGACAACCGTGCGCGTGCTGCGCGCTGAGCTGGGGGAGTGCGATCTCGCGCCGGCGTTCGCCGCGCTGCACGAGGGGTTCGGACTGCTGGTGCTCGAGGGGCTGATCGCGTTCGACGTCGGGGTCGGAGACCGCACCGCCACCGAGCTGGTCGGCACCGGCGATCTGCTCACGCAGTCCCGTGGTCGAGTCGACGCGATGCTCGAGCGCCGAGCCGGCTGGCGGGTGCTCGCCCCGACGCAGCTCGCCCTGCTCGACGCCGAGTTCGCCATGCGCGTGCGGCCCTGGCCGCAGGTCGTGCACGCGCTGCTGCGCCGGGCGGCACGGCGTACCGCCGAGCTGGACGAGATTCGCGCGATTGCCTGCCACCCGCGCCTCGAGGTCCGGCTCGATCTTCTCTTCTGGCATCTCGCCGCCCGCTGGGGCCGCGTGGAGCCCAGCGGGATCCGGCTCACCCTGCCCCTGACCCACCGCCTGCTCGGACAGCTGGTGGCGGCCGAGCGGCCGTCGATCTCGCACGCTCTCGGACGGTTGTCCAACGCGGGACTGGTGACCGGCAACGCCGGGGACTGGCATCTGAACGGCTCGGTGGACTCCCACCTCGAGTCACTTGTCGGCCCCGATGCGAATGGTCTGCGGCGCTCGGTGGACCAGGCCCGGCTCGGGGGCGGCGACCACAACTCGGCGGGGTGACGCGTGCCGGTCAGAATCGTCTTTCGATGCGTTGTCTGCGGCGTGAGGCCCGATGCCGAGACCCAGCGTTGGCTGGAGCGCCAGCTGCTGGACCTGCGTCACGGTGAGTACGTGGACGCGGGAGAAGGGCCACCCGCCCCTTGGCTGACCTGGCATGGCCGTGGCATCTACGGCCCTCAGCAGTACGCGTGCGGCGCGCACCGCGGCGAGCTCAAGGCTGAGATCCGCGAGCTCTACGGCACGCTCGGCTGGCACCCCTGGGCGATGGGCCCCCATCCCTGGGCGGGACGCCGGGGGACCGACCGAGCCCGTCGGCTGGTCCGGTCGCTGGGCTCCACCCTGGGCGCTCCGGGCTCCTGAGGCACGCGTCGGGTCGGGCGGCTCGACGGCGCCGACGTGCGGCAGATGACGGCGCGCGCCCAGCCGCAGGACTGCCCGCGAGCGGAGCGAATACGGGGCCATGGCGGTCCTCAAGGCCTCGTCCGCGCAGCGTCACCTGACCGAGCTCACCTTCGAGTTCCTGGCCACCCTCGAGCTCGAACGCGGGCTGTCTCGCAACACGCTTGAGGCCTACCGCTCCGATCTGCAGCAGTATGGGCTGTTCCTCGGCCGAGTCGACCGCGATCCGCTCATCGTCGGCCCCGCGGAGCTGGCCGCCTTCGTCACCGAGCTGGCCGCGGGGCGCGAGGGCAAGCCACCGGTCGCGCCCGCCACGCTGCAGCGCAAGATCGCCTGTCTGCGGTCCTTCTACCGCCACCTGCGCCGCGAACAGATCATCGATCACGATCCGACCGCTGAGCTGCGGCCGCCCCGCTCACCCAGCCGGCTGCCCAAGGTGCTCAGCCGCGACGAGGTCGGCCGCCTGCTCGCACAGCCGCAGGGCCGGTCCCCGGCTGCGCTGCGCGATCGCGCCCTGCTGGAAACGATGTACGCATGCGGCCTGCGCGCCTCGGAGGCGATCACCCTCGAGCTCTCAGAGCTCGACCTCGAGGCGGGCATGCTCCGCGCCCGCGGTAAGGGATCCAAGGAACGGATCGTCCCGGTCGGCCGCAAGGCGATCGAGACCCTCGGGGTCTACCTCGAGCATGGCCGCCCGCGGCTGGTCGGCATAGGCGAGGAGCCTCATGTGTTCGTGAACCTGCGGGGCACCGGCCTGACCCGCCAGGGCCTGTACAAGATCGTCCAGGGCCACGCCCGGACCGCGGGCCTGGCGCAGCGGATGAGCCCGCACACCCTGCGCCACACCTTCGCCACTCACCTGCTCGCCGGGGGCTGTGATCTGCGCTCCCTGCAGGAGATGCTCGGCCACGCCGATATCGGCACGACCCAGATCTACACGCACCTGTCGACCGAGCGCCTGCGCGACGTCTACTTCGACTCCCATCCACGGGCGCAGGTCGCCTCACCCGACGCCGGGGACTGACGGAGTGGGGCTCACCCACTTCGACACTGCCCCGGCCGTTGAGCACGCGCTCGGGCATCTGCGGGGCCGCTGGACATTCCTCGGGGAGGCAGCCGGCAGCTCGATCGTCGGACTGCGGCGCATGCAGCTTCCCGCTGGCGGCTGGTCGACACCGGCCCACGAGCACGGACGAGAGGAGGAACTGTTCTACGTCCTGGCCGGAGCGGGGCTGGTCTGGCAGGCGGGCCGGACCGTGCCGATCACCGTTGGTGACGGCATCTTGTTTGCCCCCGGTGGCGGTGCACACACGATCCGCGCCGACGACGGGCTGGACGTGCTCGCGTTCGGAACCCGCGAGAACGACGAGAGTCCAGCGTTCCCGCGGCTGGATCGCCAGCGGCTCGGACGCAGGCTCGTGACCGGCGAGCCGGGCGCGATCGACGGCGTGCCCGCCCAGTTCGTGCTCGAGTCCCAGCAGGGTCCGCCCGAGATCCGCGACACCTCCGGCGAGCGCCCCGCGACGATCGTCGCGCTCTCCGAGCTTGAGCCGAGCACCCTCGCGCGCCCGCGCGTGGAGCGAACCCGGCGCAACTTCGGCCGCCGGCTGGGCTCGGTGCGCTCAGGTCTTCAGCACGTGGAGGTCGCGCCGGGCATGGAATCCACGGCGCAGCACTGCCATTCCGCCGAGGAGGAGATCTTCGTCATCCTGGACGGCGACGGCGCGCTGGTCCTCGGCGAGGCCGAAACGCCGGTCGGGCCCGGGCATGTCATCGTGCGTCCGCCCGGGACCGGGGTTGGGCACGTCCTGCGCGCAGGGCCGCAGGGCCTGACCTATCTCGCCTACAGCAACCGAAACCCAGCCGACCTCTGCTACTACCCGCGCTCGAACAAGATCGCCTTCCGGGGCGTGCACCTGATGGCGCGGCTCGAGAAGCTCGAGTACTGGGACGGCGAGGACTGATCGTCCCCGGCGGACGTTGATGCGACGGGCGTTCGTGATCGTGCTGGACGCGTGCGGCGTCGGCGGGCTGCCCGACGCGGCGAGCTACGGGGACGCGGGCAGCGACACGTTGGGCCATCTCTCGCAGGCGGTCGGCGGCCTGCGCCTGCCTGCGTTCCAGGCCCTTGGGCTCGGGAACGTGCTCGAGCTGAACGGGGTGGCGCCGACAGCAGATCCCGTCCGCCACGGGCGGCTGGCCGCGATTGGTCCCGGCAAGGACTCGACCGCCGGTCACTGGGGGCTGATGGGCGTCAGCACCGGCGAGCCGCCCGTGTACCCGGGCGGGTTCCCGGACGAGGTGATCGCCGTGGTCCGCAGGGCCAGCGGTCGTGGGGTGCTCGGTAACCATCCCTGCAACGGCCTGGAGGCGATCGAGCGCTACGGGGCGCCGCACTTTCGCAGCGGCGATCCGATCGTCTACACCAGCCAGGATTCGGTGCTGCAGATCGCCGCCCACGTGGACGTGCTCGCCCCCGACGCGCTTTATGAGATCTGTGCCAAGGTGCGCGTCGCGCTGCCCTTCGAGCACGCGGTCGGCCGGGTCATCGCCCGGCCCTTCGAGGGCGACCTTGACCACTTCCGACGTACCGACGGCCGGCGCGATTTCGCGCTCTCGCCGCCCGGGGCCAGCTACCTGACCGCGTTGCAGGCGGCAGCGGTACCGATCCATGGGGTCGGCAAGGTCGTCTCCCTGTTCGCCGGAGCCGGGTTTGACCACGCTCATCCGGGCGCCACCAATGCCCGAGCCCTGGATGAGACCGGCGCGCTGATCGATTCGCTTGATCGCGGCTTCGTATTCACCAACCTGATCGAGACCGACCAGGTCTACGGCCACCGCCACGACTGCCCGGGCTTCGCGGGCGCCCTGGAGGAGATCGACCGCCACCTCGCGGGCTGGCTACCTCGGCTGGGCGCGGAGGACATGCTCGTGCTCACGGCGGATCACGGCTGTGACCCCACCGGTCCGCACACCGATCACACGCGCGAGTACGCGCCGCTGCTGGCGCGCTACGCGGGCCACGGGGCACGGCGCCATGACGGCCTGCTCGCCGACGTCGGTGCGAGCGTGCTGGACTGGCTGACCGGTCGTCAGGTATCCGAGCTTCCGGGCGAGAGCTTTCTCTGAGCCGGCGAGGGTCGTGAGGCCGTGAGGCGGCCGATGCCCGAGCGCGTGCGCTAAAGAAGAGGGAATGCCCGAGCTTCCCGAGGTCGAGACGGTCCGCCGCCAGCTCGCCCCGCACCTGCAGGGGCGCACGATCCTGACCGCCACGCTGCTTGACCCGCGATGGACACGTCCTGAGCCGCCCGAGACCGTGGCACGCGCGCTGTCCGGTCGGAGGATCGAGCGGATCGGCCGGGCGGGGAAGTACCTGCTGTGGGAGCTGTCAGGCGATCTGCACCTGCTCGTTCACCTGCGGATGACCGGGACGCTGCTGTTCGATCCCGGGCCCGAGGTGACCCACGTGCGGGCGCGCTTCGCGCTCGATGACGGGCACGAACTTGTGTACGTGGACCTCCGCCGGTTCGGGACCGCGCACCTGCTGCCCGGGCGCCCGGCCCGGGAGGCCTACCTCGGAGCGCGGCTGGGGATCGAGCCGATGACCCCCGAGTTCACCGCCGAGCATCTGCGGGTGATGGCCCGCGGCCGGACCGCGCCGGTCAAGTCCTTTTTGCTGGACCAGCGACGGATCGCCGGCGTCGGCAACATCTACGCCGACGAGGCCCTCTACCGGGCCCGGATCCACCCGCTGCGCCCGGCCGGTGCGCTGAACCGGACCCAGCTGGCCGCCCTGCGCGAAGGGATCGAGGCGTCGCTGCGGGCCGGCATCGAGGCCAAGGGAGCGACGATCGACGATTTTCGTCATGTCGACGGCGCCCATGGGTCCTTCCAGGACCGGTTCCTCGTCCACCTCCGGGCCGGCCAGCCCTGCGGCCGCTGCGGCACAACGATCATCAAGCTGGTGGTGAGCGGGCGCGGGACCTACGTGTGTGAGCGCTGCCAACCGCGGCCGTGGCGCCGGGTGGGCAGGGCGGGTTCGGCGGCCGCTGCCTAGGCGGCGAGCAGTTCGCTGAGCCGGCCGGCGCGGTCAGCGGCGAGCAGCTGATCGAATCCGCCGATCGGCTGCCCGTCGATCACGATCTGGGGGAAGGTGACCATTCCGGTGAGATCGGCGAGCTTGGCCCGGCCATCCGGGTCGCGTGCCAGATTGACCTCCTCATAGGCAATGTCGCGCTTGCCGAGCAGGCTCTTGGCGCTCGAGCACATCGAGCAGTGGTCCGTGGTGTAGACGGTGACTGATTTCATGACTTCACAAAACATAGCGTGAGCGTTCGCCATGCCCGGAACACTGAAGACCGAGGCGGTCGTGCTGCGCTCGATCCGCTATGGGGAAGCCGACCGGATCCTGCACCTGTACACGCCCGACCATGGTCGCGTGTCGGCGATCGCCAAGGGGGCGCGCCGGTCCCGGAGCCGCTTCGGGGCTCGCCTGGAGCCGTTCTTCCACATCCGCGCCGTGCTGCACGAGGGCCGCAGCGAGCTGCTCACCGTCACCGCGGTGGACACGGTGTCCAGTCACGGCGCGCTGCGCGACCATGCCGCCACGCTCGACGCGGCCGCCCGTGCCTGCGATGCCGTCGCGCGCCTGTTCGAGACCGCCGATCCCAACCCTGACGTCTTCCGGCTGCTGGTCAACCAGCTCGGGTTGATGCATGCCGACGCGGCCCAGGCCCGAGCCGAGACCGGCCTGGCCTTCCGTTTGAAATTGCTGCTCGCGGCGGGCATCGTGCCCCAGCTGGCCGCCTGCGCGGTGTGCGGTGAGACCGACCATCTCAGAGGGTTCTCCGGGGCCGCCGGCGGCGTGGTCTGCAGCTCGTGCGAGGCGGGCGCATTTCCGCTCGGTGAGGACGCCTACCGCTTCCTGATCGGCGCGCTCGGGTCGCCGATGGCCCAGGCTCCGTCTGCCTCCGAGCGGGCTCTGCGGCAGGTGGAGCGGGCCATTGGAGAGACCTCCGAGCACCACGCGCACGTCCGTCTGCGCCCGCTGCTCGCCGTCTGATCGGCCGCTGCCCCAATCGGGCCGGCCTGACGGCCCGCGGCGGTGTCAGAATCGACGTGTGACCGATGCGAAGCTGAGCCCGTCCTCCGAGCACCCGACCGGCCCGGTGGCGGAGGCCTTCGAGCGCAAGGTGCGCGAGCGCGAGGAGGCCTACCTGTCTGCGCTGGCCGTACGCTCGTTTCCGGCCCAGCGTGTCCGGGCCGAGCCCGACTGCGGGCTGCGCACCCCGTTCATGCGTGACCGTGACCGGATCGTGCACAGCAAGGCATTTCGCCGCCTCAAGCACAAGACGCAGGTGTTCGTCGCCCCCAGCGGCGACCACTACCGCACGCGCTTGACCCACACGCTTGAGGTCACCCAGGTCTCACGCACGGTCGCGCGCGCCCTGGCGCTCAACGAGGATCTCGTCGAGGCGATCGGATTGGGGCACGATCTCGGCCACCCGCCGTTCGGGCACGTCGGGGAGGAGGCGCTGGACCGCTGCCTGCGCGAGCGCTTCGGGGCCGCGTTTCGCCACCATGAGCAGTCGCTGCGGATCGTGGATGCGCTCGAGCGCGACGGGCAGGGTCTCAATCTCACCGCGCCGGTGCGCGACGGCATCGTCTCGCACTCCGGACGCGCCCCTGAGCCGGGCACCCTCGAGGGCAAGATCGTGCGCCTCATGGATCGGGTCGCGTACATCAACCACGACATCGACGATGCTGTACGCGCCGGCGTGCTCAACGCCGCCGACCTGCCCGGTGAGCCGATCGTCGTCCTCGGGGACTCGGGCCCGCGGCGGATCGACACCCTCGTCCACGACCTCGTCGAGACCTCGCAGGCCACCGGTGACATCATCCAGGGCGCGCGGATCGGCGAGGCGATGTCCGACCTGCGCACGTTCATGTTCGAACACGTCTACCTCGGGCCCGTGGCGACCCGCGAGCACACCAAGATCCACATCGTCATCGCCGCCCTGTTCGAGCACTACTGCACGCATCCGGAGGAGATCCCCGCCTCGATCCCCGCGGGGGAACTTGCCACCCGGGTCACCGACTACCTGGCGGGGATGACCGACCGATACTGCATCAAGCGGTTCGAGGAGCTCAGCGTGCCGGTCGCCTTCGCGCCAGCCGGATGACTCACGCGGCCGACCCGGAGACATCGCGCGAGCTCGCGAGCGGTGTCGAGCGGAGGCCATCAGCGTGAGTCGGTACACGGCTGACTCGCGCGACCGGGTTCTGGTCGCGGTCGACATGCTGTCGCTCGTCGGCACTCGCGTCGAACTGCGCCGCGCCGGCGTCAACAGCTACTTCGGGCTGTGCCCGTTTCACGACGAGCGCAGCAGCTCATTTCACGTGCGCCCCGACGAGAAGCACTATCACTGCTTCGGCTGCCAGCAGTCCGGGGACCCGTTCAACTTCGTAATGGAGACCGAGGGCCTGGACTTCAAGGCGGCCCTGGAGACCCTCGCGGATCGCTTCGGCGTCGCCCTGGAGACCGAGGACGAGGACCCCGGCGCGGCCGCCCGTCGCGAGCAGCGCGCGCGACTGCACTCACTGCTGGGCCGGGCCGCGACCTACTACTCGCGCTACCTGTGGGAGGCGAGCGAGGCCGAACCGGCACGTGCCTACCTGCTCGGCCGCGGCCTGCATGAGGACACCCTGCGCGAGTTTCGGGTCGGATATGCGCCAAGCGCCTGGGACCGGATGCTGCGGGCCTCACGCAGCTCGGGCTTCAGTGACGAGGAGCTGCTCGCGGCCGGTCTCGTGCAGCGCTCAAAGAACCGTCCCGGACAGGTCTATGACCGCTTCCGCGAGCGGATCATGTTCCCTGCCGCGGACGCGCGAGGCCGCGTTCGCGGGTTCGGGGCCCGCGCGATGCGCGACAACCAGCAGCCCAAGTACCTCAATACCTCCGACGGACTCGTCTACCACAAGCGCGAGGTGCTGTTCGGGATCGATCTCGCCCGGGCGGCGGCGTCCAAGGCCGACCGGATGATTCTCGTCGAGGGCTACACGGACGTGCTGGCCCTGCATCAGGCGGGGATCACGAATGCGGTGGGGATCATGGGTACCGCGCTGACCGAGGAGCAGGTGGCAGAGCTCGAGCGGATCGTTCACGTGCTCGAGCTCTGCCTGGACGCGGACCGTGCCGGCCAGGACGCGATGCTTCGCGCCGCGCGCCTGGCGCGGGCGCGCCAGCTCGAGCTGCGAGTCGTCGGCCTGCCAGAGGGCACCGATCCGGCCGAGCTCGCCGAGCGGGAGGGGGCTGAGGCGGTCAACCGGCTGGTCGCCGCGTCGCAGCCGTTCGTCGTCTTCCAGATCGACCGGATCCTCGAGCGAGCCGATCTCGGCAGCGTGGAGGGGCGAGACCGGGCCCTCGAGGAGCTGCGCCCGCTGCTCGACGATGTGCCCCAGAGCATCCTGCGCGACGAGCTCGTGCGCCGGGTTGCCGGTCGCCTCGCCCTCACCGAGGCCCGGCTGATGACGCTGCTG
>JALYTU010000487.1 GCA_030854125.1 Actinomycetota bacterium
CGTCGCGGGCGCCCGCTGCGGCTGCCGCCCCGGTCACCTCGGCGGCGGTGCGAGCGCTCTGACCCTCAACGCTGAGGGGCGGGAGGATCCGGTCGATCCAACTTGGCAGCATCCAGTTGCGTTCACCGAACAGCATCATCACCGCCGGGACCAGGACCGAGCGCACGATCAGCGCGTCGAGCAGCACGGCGCCGGCCAGCCCGACCCCGAACAGCTCGATGATCCGCTCGCCGCCGAGCACGAAGGCGCCGAACACGAGGATCATGATCGCTGCCGCAGCGGTGATCGTTCGACCGGTCGCCGCCAGGCCGTGGGTGACCGCGGCGCGGTTGTCGCCCCGGCGGTGCCACTCCTCGTAGACCCGGCTCATCAGGAACACCTCATAGTCCATCGACAGCCCGAACAGGATCGGAAACATGAGCACCGGCAGGAACGCCTCGATCGGGCCCGCCTTGTCGATCCCGAGCAGGGCGTCGCCCCAGCCGAACTGAAAGACGGCGGTGACCACGCCGAACGCCGCGCCGGCCGAGAGCATGTTCATGACCGCGGCGGTGAGCGGGATCAGCAGGCTGCGGAACACGGCCATCAGCAGCAGGAAGCTCAGCAGCACGACGATCCCGACGAACAGCGGGAGCTTGGCCGAGAGCACGTGGCTGAAGTCGTCGAAGATCGCCGTCGTGCCGCCGACGAGAACCGTCACCCCCGAGCCGCGGGTGGCCGCCGGCACGACCGTGTCACGGACGTGGTGCAGCAGATCGGCGGTCGAGGCGTCCTGCGGGGAGCCCTTCGGATAGACCTCGGCGATCGCGATCTGGCTGCGGCCGACGGTGGAGGCAATGAAGTGCGGGGTGGTCGAGCCAACCACCCCGGGGGTGTGGGCGACCGCCTGCTCGGCGCGCAGGAATCCCGCCCGCTGTGAGCTCGAGCTGACCTGAGCGACCAGCTGCAGGGGGCCGTTGTAGCCGGGTCCGAAGCCCTTGGCGAGCAGGTCGTAGGCCTTGCGAGTCGTCGAGCTGGTCGGATCTGAGCCGGCGTCGGCCGAGCCCAGGCGCATCGAGAAGAACGGGATCGCCAGCACGACCATGACCAGCGCCGCGACGGCGGCGAACACCGCCGGGCGCTTGGACATTTCCGCAGTCCAGCTCGCCCACCGAGGCGACTCGTCGGTGAGCGACAGCTGGCCGTCGCGCAGCGCGCGCCGCTCGCGGCGTCGGAGCACGCGACTGCCGAATGCGCCCAGCAACGCGGGCATCAGGGTCAGTGCCGTGAGCACCGTGAAGGCAACGGCGATCGCCGCAGCCACCGCGACGCCGTACAGGAAGCTCACTCCGAGCGCGAACATGCCCAGCATCGCGATGCACACGATCAGCCCGGCGAACAGGACCGCACGACCCGAGGTGTCCAGCGATTCGACCGTCGCCTCCTCGCCCGAAAGGCCACGCAGCAGTCCCTGCCGGTATCGCGTGACGATGAACAGGGCGTAGTCGACCCCGACCCCGAGTCCGATCAGCAGGGCCAGCTCGCTGGCGAACGAGGCCATGCTGAGGACGTGCGAGAACAGGCCGATGACCGCGATCGCGGTGCCGAGCGAGAGCGCGGCGCTGATCAACGGCAGCGCCATCGCCAGCACCGAGCCGAACACGATGAACAGGACCACCGCGGCGGCCAGGAAGCCGAACAGCAGACCACTGCTCTGGTTGCTCTGGTTGCCGCTGCGCGCGATGTTGCCCTCGACCTCGAACTGCACCCCGTGGCCCGACGCGCCGGTGATCGTGTCCACCAGCGACTTCGCCGCGGTGGTGGTGATCTGCTTGTGAATGGTGGACTCGTCAAAGGTGATCTCGGCAAAGGCGACGCGTCCCGAGGGCGAGATCTGGCGCCCGGCCGACGTCGCGTACGGGGAGCTGACCGTCGAGACGTGGGGCTGGCGGGCGACCACGGCGAACAGCTGCTCGGCCCGCCGACGCACGGCCGGGTCGGTCACCGAACCGGTCTTGACCGCGAACACGAGCTGATCGGTCTCGCCGGAGGCCTTGGGGGCGTTGCGTTGCAACAGCCGGATGGCGTCAAAGCTCTGCGTGTGGGGCAGACTGAAGCTGTCGCTGAAGGCGCTGCCCGCTGCGGAATGCAGCGCGGTCAGCACGACGAGCCCGGCGACCCAGGCGGCGATCGTGATCAGGCGGTGCCGAAAGCACCAGCTGGCGAGTGTTCTCATGTGGGTGATTCCTCCGGTTCCGGCCAGCTCGTCCGTGCCCGCCGGGTGAGCAGTGCGCCCTCCATTGAACACGGCTTCTCTGACAATCGAGTGAAGGTTTGTTTTTCTGATCCCGCACACTCAGACTCGATGGCCGCCTCTCGCTCATCGCCGCACAGCGCGGGCCTGCTGCTGCACCGCCGGACACCGGACGGGCTCGAGGTCCTGCTCGTGCATCCTGGCGGCCCGTTCTGGGCCCGCCGCGACGCGGGCGCGTGGTCGATCCCCAAGGGCGAGACCGACCCCGGCGAGGATCCGCTGGCCGCGGCCCGGCGCGAGTTCACCGAGGAGCTGGGCTGTGCGCCACCCGGCGGCGAGGTGATCGCACTCGGTGAGGTGCGCCAGAAGTCGGGCAAGCGGGTCACGGCCTGGGCGCTGGCCGGGGATCTGGATCCCGCGACGATCGCCAGCAATACCTTCAGCATCGAGTGGCCGCCGCGGTCGGGCCGTACCCAGGAGTTCCCCGAGGTCGACCGCGCGCAGTGGTTTGGCCTGGACGCCGCGCGCGAAAAGCTGATCGCCGCCCAGGCGGCCTTCCTGGATCGCCTCTGGGCGGCGCTCGGCGACGGAGGCGGTGAGCAGCCGTGAGCGGCTCGGACGCGATCAGCCCGACTGCGCATTACACCGGATACGTGTGGGCCCGCAACGGCCTCTCGCACCCGGGCCTGGTCACCGCGCAGGGGCGGCTCTTCTACCGCGCGCTGGCGCCGGTCATGCGGGCCAGCCGAGCGCTCTCCGGGTCGTCCCTGGAGGCCTACCTGCTCGCGCGCCATCAGGCGCTCGACGCCGGCCTGCAGACCGCGATCACCGAGCACGGGATCACTCAGGTGATCGAGATCGCGGCCGGTCTGTCGCCGCGTGGCTGGCGCTTTGCCCAGCGCTTGGGCGACGCGATCACCTATATCGAGGCCGATCTGCCCGCGATGGCGGCGCGCAAGCGCCGGGCGCTGGAGCGCATCGGCTCGCTGTCGCAGCGCCACCAGGTCCGTGATCTCGACGCGCTGCGCGACGACGGACCGCTCAGCCTGGCCGCGCTGGCCGCCGAGCTGCGCCCGGCCGGCGGGGTGGTGGTCGTCAGCGAGGGGCTGACC
>JALYTU010000488.1 GCA_030854125.1 Actinomycetota bacterium
GGCCACGTCGACCCCGCGCAGCTCGCCCGGCCGGGCCGCCGGATCACCCCTGCTCGCTCCCCGCCGCTGAGCGGACGCAACCGCCCGTTACGAATCGATCACAGGCAGGTCACATCTGGGTGTCGTTTGTCCTTACCGTGCCCGCGCATAAAACCGTCCACGCCGTTCCTTCTCTCCGCGGCCGTGCTCCTGAGCACCGCCGCCGTCGCGCAAGCGGCGCCCGTCGCGCCACCCGCGTTCACCGTCAAGGTGTTCGCCGGAGCCCCCAGCCGCGCCAACTTCGGCCCCGACGACATCACCTCGCTGAATCTGAACGTGATCGTCGCGTGGCAGAACGGCATCGGGCCCAAGGGCGAGGCCGGTCCTCACACCGTCCTCAGCAGCACCGTCGTGCGGTACAGCCGCTCGGGCTCGGTGACGACCGGTGGCCGCTGCCCGGCAAGGTCGATGGGATCAGCGGTGACGGCAACCGCCTGATCGCGACCGCCAACGAGGACGGCAACTCGGTCCTCTACGTCGTCAACCCCGGCGCGCCCAAGAAGCGCCAGGTCACGGTCACGCTGGCCACGATCACGACCAGGAAGATGACCAAGGTCGGGACCAAGACCAGGCGGATCAAGGTCGTCACCCACATCGCCAAGCTCTCCCCGGCGTTCCTGGACAACTCACACGCGACCGACGCGATCAGCGCCAGCGGAGTCACGCTGCATCTTACCGACCCCGACTCCAATGCGTTCGTTCCCGCCAACTCCGGTGACCTGTTCGCCGGCGACTACGTGCTCGACAGCCAGGCCGATGATCAGCTCGTGTTCGCCGCCGGCCTCGGCAGCGGCCACGCCATGCTGACCCGGCTGCCCCTCACCTACGTCAATCCGATCACCCAGGCCACCTCGAAGGCCGGCATCGACGACGTCCGCTGGGCACCGGCCGATAACGCGACCCTGTACGCGGTCGACATCAAGGCCAACAAGGTCTACAAGGTCAGCGGCCCGTTCACCGCGGGCGAGGCGATCGCCTCGCTGGACACCGTGAGCGCCGCCAGCACGGGCACGACACTGGCCACCCTCAACGACGGCTCGGGCGAGCTCGATCCGTTCATCACCGGACTGAAGGCGGCCAAGGGCCTGCTCTTCATGCCGTAGGGCTCGACCCCTCGACGGGCTGCTCGGTCACATCCCGCGCGACGAGTGCCGCATAGGCGCCGCCGCGCGCGAGCAGCTCGTCGTGGGCTCCCCGCTCCACGATCCGGCCCCGGTCCAGCACGACGATCTGATCGGCGTCCCGGATCGTCGACAGGCGGTGGGCGATGGTGATCGTCGTCCGGCCCTCGGCCAGGCGCTCGAGCTCGCGCTGGACTGCGAACTCGGTCTGGGTGTCCAGCGAGCTGGTCGCCTCGTCGAGCACGAGCACCGGCGGGTTGCGCAGCACCGTGCGGGCGATCGCCATCCGCTGCTTCTCACCACCCGAGAAGCGGTACCCGCGCTCACCCACCACCGTGTCGTAGCCGTCAGGCAGCGACGCGATCAGGTCATGGACGCGGGCGGTGCGGGCTGCATCCTCGACCTCCCGGTCACTGGCCTCGGGCCGCGCGAAGCGCAGGTTCTCGCGGACGCTGGCATGAAACAGGTAGGTCTCCTGCGAGACGACCCCAACCGTCGCCGCCAGTGAGTGGAGCGAGACCGCGCGCACGTCGATCCCGTCGATCGTCACGCGGCCGCGCTGGGGCTCGTACAGGCGTGCGACCAGGTAGCCGAGTGTCGTCTTGCCAGAGCCGGTCTCGCCGACGATCGCCGTCGTCGTCCCGGCCGGCACGTCGAGATCGATGTCCTGCAGGGTCCACGCCGACTCCTCATCGCCGGTGTAGCGAAACGACACACCGTGCAGGCGCACCTCGCCCAGCAGCTCCTCGGGTCGCAACTGAATCGGGTCCGGCGCCTCGACGATGTCCACGGGCAGGTCCAGGTACTCGAAGATGCGGTCAAACAGCGCCAGCGAGGACTCGATGTCGGTGCCCACGTTGAGCAGCGACTGGATCGGGAACAGCAGTCGGGTCTGCAGGGTGGTGAAGGCGACCACCGTGCCGACCGTGATCGAGTGGCCGAGGAAGCTCTGCCCGGCCAGCCAGTAGACGATCGCCGGCTGCGCGGCGAAGGTGAACTGGATCGTGGACATGACCCAGCGGCCGGCCATCCGCGAGCGCACCTCGAGATCGGCGATCCCGCGCGACTCGCCGGTGAAGCGGTTGGCGAGATCGTCGCCGCGGCCCATCGTCTTGCCGAGCATGATTCCCGACACCGACAGCGACTCCGCGACCAGGGCTGACATGTCGGCCAGGCGACGCTGCTGCTCGGTGGTGATCGTGCGGCGCATCTTGCCCACCCGCCGGGTCAGCCAGACGAACACGGGGACGAAGATCACCGACAGCGCGGCCAGCCGCCAGTCCAGGATGATCATCGCAACCAGCGAGGCGATCACCGTCGTCGCGTTCTGGGCGATCGTGGTCGCGGTCGTGGTGACCACGCTCTCCAGGCCGCCGATATCGTTGGCGATCCGTGACTGCACCTCACCGGTCCGCGTCCGCGTGAAGAACGCCAGGGACATGCGCTGCAGGTGCCGGTAGACGGCCGCGCGCAGGTCATGCATGACCCGCTGCCCGATCGAGTTGGAGAGGTAGGTCTGCCAGACGCTGAACGCGGCGGTGGCGGCCGAGATCGCGATCATCGCGATCACCAGCTCGGTCAGCAGCGTCGTCTCGTGACGGAAGATCCCGTTGTCGAGGACCGACTGGAGCAGAAAGGGTGAGACCATGCCCAGCCCGGCGCTGAACACGATCATCGCCAGCACGAGCGCCAGCCGGCCGCGGTAATCATGGAACAGGGCGAGGATCCGGTGCCCGTCGCGCTGGCGGCTGGGGTCCAGCAGCTCCGGCGGTTTCTTCTCCGCCCCGCCGCGCATCGCCCGCATTCCGCCGGGTGCCCCCTGGCCCTGTGACAGACCTCCGTGTCCCGTGCTCATACCCTCATGATGGCGCACCGCCCGATTGGGCCTTGCGGGCCTGGGGCCGGCCAGCGGCCGGAACTCCAAGCGCACGGGCGCGTCAGTGGCGGATCGTGACTGCGGGCGACCGCCCGACCGCGGTGGTGAGAAACGGCGCCGGATAGGTCGCGGTGACCCGGCACGCGAGCCGGTGTCCGGCGTCCCGCGAGCGAACGTGGTACTGCGCTCCGCGGACCTCGGTCGCGAGCCCGTCGCGCAGCCAGCGATCACCGTCAAAGCCGAACGCGGGCGCCGCCGGGGCGAGCTGGTCCCACGGCGCGAAGCTGGCCGGACGGCAGATGAGCGTC
>JALYTU010000489.1 GCA_030854125.1 Actinomycetota bacterium
GAGCTGGCCTTTCACCTGCTTGACCCCGCCGCCATCTGGACCCCCAGTGTCAAAGACGGCGACACCGTAGGGGAGGGGAGGACGCCGCTTGCCACCGTCACCGGCGATGCCCGCGCCCTGCTCACCGCCGAGCGCGTTGCCCTGAACTTCCTGCAGCGCCTGTCCGGCGTGGCGACCCTCGCGGCGCGCTGCGTCGCCGCGATCGCCGATGTCAGCCCGCAGCCGCCGCGGATTCTGGACACCCGCAAGACCACCCCGGGTCTGCGCGAGCTCGAGAAGGCCGCGGTCGCCGCCGGCGGGGCGAGTAACCATCGCGCCGGGCTCTACGACGCGATTCTGATCAAGGAGAACCACGCCACGATCGCCGGCGGCATCGGAGCCGCGGTTCGCCGGGCCCGCGAGCTCGCGCCGGAGCTCGCGCTGGAGGTCGAATGCCGCAACCGCGCCGAGGTCGACGAGGCGCTCGCCGCCGGAGCCCCGCGGCTGCTGCTGGACAACATGAGCCCCGAGCAACTGCGCGAGACCGCACGCCACGTGGCCGGCCGGGCCGAGCTCGAGGCCAGCGGCGGAGTGACTCTGCAGACGCTCAAGGACGTGGCGGCCACGGGCGTAGACTTCATCTCGGTCGGCGCGCTCACCCACAGCGCCCCGGCCCTTGACCTGTCCCTGATCCTGACCCTGGTGCCATGAACCTTCCGATGCTCGATACCCCACCCGCGCCGCTGATGCTCGAGAGCATCCCGGCGATGCAGGCTGAGGTTCGCGATCTGGCGCGCGCGCGCGGCGCCGCGATCCTGGCTCACAACTACCAGCTGCCCGAAATCCAGGACGTCGCCGACTACGTCGGCGATTCGCTTGGCCTCTCCCAGCAGGCGGCCGCCTCCGCGGCGGACACGATCGTCTTCTGCGGCGTGCACTTCATGGCCGAGACAGCGTCGGTGCTGTGTCCCGATAAGCGGGTGCTGATCCCTGATCCCGACGCCGGCTGTTCGCTGGCGGATTCGATCACCGCCGATCAGCTGCGGGCCTGGAAGGCCAAGCATCCCGGGGCCGTCGTGGTCATGTACGTCAACACGACGGCCGAGGTCAAGGCCGAGACCGACTACTGCTGCACGTCGGCCAACGCGGTCGACGTCGTCCGCCACATCTATGCCGAGCACGGTGAGGACACCGAGATCCTGTTCGGACCTGACATGTTCCTCGGCGCCTACGTCGAGAAGACCCTCGGTCGTCCAATGCGCGTGTGGGACGGCGAGTGCCACGTGCACGCGGGGATCACGCCACAGGATATCGCTGCCGTCCGGGCCACGCACGCCGGTGCGGACTTCCTGATCCATCCCGAGTGCGGGTGCTCGACCAGTGTCATGGAGTACGTGGCCGCTGGGGATGTCGACGCCGAGGGCGTGAGGATGCTCTCCACCGGCGGGATGCTCGCCTACGCGCGCGCGGCCGAGGAGCAGGCCGGACCCGGTGCCCGGCGGACGGCGATCGTCGCCACCGAGACCGGGATGCTGCACCCCCTGCGCCAGGCCGCGCCCGATGTCGACTTCGTGGCCGCTAACGAGGCCGCGCACTGCCGCTTCATGAAGATGATCACATTGCCCAAGCTCCGCGATGCGCTACGCGACGACGTGTACGAGGTCCGGGTGCCCGCCGCGATCGCCGAGCGGGCGCGCATTCCGATCCAGCGGATGGTGTCGATCGGTTAGGGTCGCGTGCCAGGACCGGCAGCCCACGTCGGCTGACCGTCAGCTGAGCTCGTCCTCCCGGGACAGGCCGGGTGCGGTGTCCTCGAAGAGCAGCATGCCGTGGGCGATCACGCGCTGGACGGCCGGCATCGTTGCCCGCTTGCGCCCGAACTCGGCAGGCGTGTAGCAATGCACGTCCGCGGCACCGCCCATCTCCATCGCGTCCCACAGCGAGCCGGCCTGATACACGCGCTCCAGCCACGGCATCCCGTCGAAGGCGGGGGCGACGAGGATGAGGACGAACTCCTGTCCGCGCTCCCGCTGGGCAGGAGCGCCCCGCAGGTCATCGATCCGGGCGCCACCGAGCCACGCGGCCTGCAGCGCCCAGCGATCGCCGATCCGGTTCAGGTAGCGCTGCAGCTCGTCGCGGTTGAGCAGGGTCGCGGTGGTCATTCCCGACAGATTGTCAGGGGCGGCGGCGACCGTGGTCAATATCGTGCAATCGCGCCGATCATGCGGCTCTCGAGCGGGATCGCGGCCGCGTTGGAGGGGCCGTCCACCATCAGGGCGAAGGCGACGTCACGGCCGGCCCGGGTTCGGCAGTAACCGGCCAGGTTGGTGACGCCGTCAAGGGTGCCGGTCTTGGCGATGCACCGTCCCCGAGCCGCGGTCTTGATTCCGATGTACTGCACCGTGCCCTCGACGCCGACCGTCGGCAGCGAGGCGGCCAGGCCGCGACCGACCGGCGTGCGCCACACGTCGCGCAGCAGATCGACGATCTCGGCCGGCGAGGAGCGGTCATCGCGTGCGAGTCCGGAGCCGTCGAGGATCACGGGGTGCAGGCCGAAGGCAGCCGCGATCGTCCCGCGGATGACCTGGGCGCCCCCCGAGATTGTGCCTCCGGAGCCGAACAGGGCGCCGAGCTGCTTGGCGAACAGCTCCGCGAAGAGGTCATCGGAGGGCACGTCCATCAGGCGCGTCATCGCCGACAGTGGGGGAGAGGAGACACTGGCCAGCGGGGCGGCGCCCGACGGGGTGACGCTGAGCCTGGAGGCGGCGCGGGCGGTGACGCCGGCCGCGCCGAGGTCCAGAACGAACTGCTTGACGGCGAACCGCCCGGGCCCGAGCCGGCGCAGCGCCGAGCCGTGGTTGAAGTCAAGCGCGCTGAGCTGGCCGCCGAAGTCCGGCGTGTCCATCGCGTAGTGGGTGAGCAGGCCGCCACGGCGAGCGTCGAACAGCGATTCGTCGCCATAGACGCGGCCGGTGACGCGGCGGATGCCGCGCCCGGCGATCTGCGCGATCAGGGTCTGGACCGTCGCGCCCTGCCCGCGGTCCCCCACGCGATCAAAGCCGGCATCCCCAAAGGTCGGATCGCCGCCTCCGCGGAGATACAGGTCACCGTGCCAGACCGCGCCGCTCTGGTAGCCGCGGCCAAGGACGGCGGTGTGCAGCCGGGCAGCCGGGCCGAGCACGCGCAGCGCTGCGACGGTCGTGTAGAGCTTCTCGACCGAGGCAGGCGGCCGCATCACACCGGGCCGGCGCGCGAACAGGGTCTGTTGGGCGCCGAGGTCGTACACGAGCGCCCCGCTCTGAGGCCCGGCCAGAGCCAGGGACTGTGCCAGGACCGCGGCGAGCCGCGGGTCGGCAGCGAC
>JALYTU010000490.1 GCA_030854125.1 Actinomycetota bacterium
GCTCTCATCACCGCGCCGGGTGGGTCGGCGGCGAGCCACGGCCGCGTGGCGAGCG
Organism: Actinomycetota bacterium; assembly: GCA_030854125.1. Classification (GTDB taxonomy): domain Bacteria; phylum Actinomycetota; class Thermoleophilia; order Solirubrobacterales; family Solirubrobacteraceae; genus Palsa-465. The sequence continues at coordinate 56 of JALYTU010000490.1, forward strand.
TGCCCGCCTGTCCGCCCGCCAGCCTCGTCGCCTGGATTGACACCAATGGAAACGGGGCCGCCGGGACGATCATCTACAAGCTGCGGTTCACAAACCTCTCGGGTCACCGCTGCACCATCCGCGGCTATCCGGGCGTGTCGGCGGCCAACCCCTCGGGCCATGGCATCGGCCCTGGGGCCAGCCGATCGGGAACGCCCGTGCGCACGATCACGCTCGGCAACGGTGCGACGGCGACGGCGAACCTCGGCATCGTCGAGGCCGGCAACTTCCCGCCGGCGCGATGCGGCCCGACCACGTCCGCCGGGCTGCGGGTGTTCGCTCCCGCAACGACGCTGGCCAAGTTCGTGCCGTTCCCGTTCGCGGCCTGCACGCGTCTCACCAACCTCCGGATCGCACCGGTGGCGGCTCACTAGGGCGCGTGAGCGCGCCGACGATGGCGTTCAGGCGGGGGCGGGCGCCGCCCGGGTGTTGTCGGGCTTGGAGCTCGGCCGGCCCGCTGCTACCCTAGTGCTTGCCGGCAAGCAACTACCCGTTTGACCACCTCCCCCGCCCCCACCCGCACACTCCTCGACGAGGAGACCGCGGTCCGCCTTCGGATCGCGATCCTGCGTATCTCCCGACGGCTGCGGCCGACCGAGGCCGGGCGCGCGGCCGGCCTGACCCCGACCCGGAGCTCGGTGCTGCTGACGATCGTGCGCGCAGGGCCGATCGGCCTGTCGGCGCTGGCCGACGGCGAGAGCCTGAACCCGACGATGCTCTCCCGCGTGATCTCGGATCTCGTCGAGGCCGGGTACGTCGCTCGCGTCAGCGATCCCGGAGACCGTCGCGCCGCCTCGGTCAGGTGCACCGCGGCGGGCCGCCGGCTCGCCGAACGCATGCGCCGCGAGCGAACCGCCGCGATCAATGCTGCGCTGGCGGGCCTGGACGCGGGCGACCGCGACGCGCTCGAGCTCGCACTCCCCGCCCTGGAGGGGCTGGCCGGCGCGCTGCCCGAGCGCCACCCGTGACCCGGGTGATGAGCGCCGGGCGAACGACCTTCGCGGCTCTGAGCGTGCCTAACTACCGCCGCTACTACGGCGGCCAGGCGATCTCGCTGATCGGGACCTGGATGCAGATGACCGCGCAGTCGTGGCTGGTCCTCACGCTGACGCATTCGAGTACCTGGCTGGGGATCATCATCGCGCTGCAGACCCTTCCGGTGCTGGTTCTGGGGCCCTACGGAGGCGTGATCGCCGACCGGGTCGACAAGCGGCGGCTGATGGTGATCCTGCAGAGCGCGATGGGCGTGCAGGCGCTCGTCCTCGGCGTGCTGACCGTGACCGGCGCGGTGACCCTCGCCGAGATCGGGGTGCTCGCCACTCTGCTGGGGCTCAACAACGCCTTCGAGAACCCCGCCCGCCAATCCTTCATGCTCGAGCTGGTCGGATCTGAGCACCTGCGCAATGCGGTCAGCCTGAACTCGGTCCTGTTCAACGTCGCCCGGACACTCGGGCCGGCGGTGGCCGGAATCCTGATCGCCACAGTCGGGGTCGGGGTGTGCTTCTTGTGCAACGCCGTCAGCTTCGTTACCGTCGTCGCCTCGCTGACCACGCTGGACCGCACCGCACTGAACCCGACACCTCCGGCGCTGCGCGCCCGGGGCCAGTTGCGCGAGGGGCTGCGCTACGTCCGCGCCACCCCGCAGCTGGCGGTGCCCTTGGCGATGATGGCGGCCGTCGGCTGCCTCACCTACGAGTTTCAGGTCACGCTCCCGGTGATGGCCGATCGCGGCCTGCACGTGGGGGCCACGGGCTTTGGCTTCATGACGGCGGCGATGGGCCTCGGTGCCGTGCTCGGCGGCCTGTTCGTCGCCGCGCGGGGCCGCACCGGGCTGCGGCCGCTGGTCATCGCCGCTACCGCCTTCGCGCTCACGATGGTGCTGGCCACCGGCGCTCCCTCGCTCGACGTCGAATTGGTCGCGCTCGCGCTCGCCGGCGGCGCCAGCATCGGATTCATGTCCACCGGCAACTCGACGCTGCAGCTCGGCGCTGCCCCGGAGATGCGGGGGCGGGTGATGTCGCTGTGGTTCGTGGCCTTCCAGGGCTCGACACCGATCGGTGGTCCGCTCGTTGGCTGGGTGATGGCGGTCATGGGGCCGCGGGCCGGACTCGGTCTCGGCGCGGTGACGGCCGCGGTCGTCGCCCTCGGCGGCTTTTTCGCCCTGCGCCGCCTCGCCGCCGGCACTCCCGCACCCCTTGGCGGTCGCGCGGTCACGACCTGAGCGCCAGGCCTGCCGGGCCGGGGAGCCGGGTCCACTACTGTCGTCTCAGTGATCGGCGCCGCCCTTGACACCGCGCTGGACCTGTCGGTCCTCGGCGGATACACGCGCGTGGGCTACCGCCTGCGGCGTCCCTGGTTTGCCCGCCTGGGCTCCATGCGTGGCCGGACCGTGCTCGTGACCGGCGCGACCTCGGGGCTGGGCCTGGCCGCGGCCGAGGGCTTCGCCGCCCTCGGGGCTGACCTGTGGCTGCTGGCCCGTGACCCCGAGCGCGGCCAGGATGCCCGCGCCGCGGTCGCCGAGCGCGCGGAGGGCGAGGTGCGCCTGGAGATCTGTGACCTCGCTGAGCTGGCCTCGGTGCGCGCGTTCGCGCAACGCTTCACCGCTCGGGTCCCTCAGCTCGACGTGCTGGTCAATAACGCCGGAGTGATGACCGGGGAACGCGAACTGTCGGCCGACGGCATCGAGCTCACCTTCGCGGTCAACGTGGTGGCAGGGTTTGCGCTCACCGATCTGCTGCTCGGAGCCCTGCGCGCAGCGGCCCCGGGTCCGGGGCGCGTCATCAACGTCTCCTCAGGCGGCATGTACGCACAGCGTCTGCGCGCCGACGACCTGCAGTCCGAGCACGGTGACTTCGACGGGACCGCCGCGTACGCGCGCTCCAAGCGGGCCGAGGTGGTGCTGACCGAGATCTGGGCCCAGCGCCTGGCCGGGACCGGCGTCACGGTCAATGCGATGCACCCCGGCTGGGCCGACACTCCCGGCGTCAGGAGCTCGCTGCCGGGCTTTTACCGGATCACCAAGCCGCTGCTGCGCACCCCGGCACAGGGCGCGGACACGATTGTCTGGCTGGGCAGTGGGGGTCCGCCGCCCGAGAGCTCGGGCGGCTTCTGGCACGACCGCCGGCGGCGGCCCGTGCATCTGCTGCCTCGAACGACCGAAACCGCCGCCGATCGCGAGCGGCTGTGGGCCGAATGTGAGCGCCTCGCCGCCCGGTCCGCGCCCAGAAC
>JALYTU010000033.1 GCA_030854125.1 Actinomycetota bacterium
GTCCAGCGCCTCGACGCCGGCCGCGGCCGAACCGCCGAGTAGCACCGCGCTCATCCCGCGCCGGCCCGTTGGAGGTTCTCGGCGTGAATGCGCTGCTGGGCGCTTGAGCGCCGCCCGGCGGGAAGCTCGGCGTCACCCGGTGCCTGCTGCAGCGCGGACAGGTAGGTGAGGTCCTCGGCGAGGAGCGCGGCCGCCTGCTCGGAGCTCTGCGGGGCGCCGTGGCCGGGAACGACCCAGTCGGCCGCGGCGACTAGGGGCGCCAGCCGTTGCAGCGTCGCCCGGTAGGCGCTGAGGCCGCCGCCGGGGCTGAGCATCGGGATCTCGACGGGCGAGAGATAGTCGCCGCAGACCAGCAGCGCCAGCCAGGGCAGCCAGTAGGCGGTCCCGTCAGCGGTGTGGCCGTCGGCCGGATGAAGCTCGATCTCAGGGCCCTGGCCGAGCTCGAGCTTGCCGGGCACCGGCAGCGCCTGAACGGCGCCGAGCGCCAGCGGCTGGGGGCGGACCACGTAGTGCTCGGCGTCGAACTCGCGCAACCGGCGCTGGGCGCCCCCGGGTTCGCCGGCCAGGCGCTGGGCGGTGCTCTCACCGCCGCCGAGCGAGGCCTCCGGGAGGGCCAGGCGCCCGAGCAGGTGGTCCCAGTCGGCGTGGGTGGTGAGCAGTCCCGAGGCCGGAAAGGCCGCCTGGGTGAGGATCTCGGGCAGGGCGCGGAGCTCTTCGGGGTAGACGGGCGAGTCGATCACGAACCCCTCTTCGCCCGCCCGCACGGCGGTGCAGGTCGTCTGCCAGACGTCGGAGACGAACACGAGCACGTCGGACTGCAGTGCCGTCACCCGCACCGCGCGCTCCCGACGGGCCTGAGCTCTGCGTGCCGCGTGTCGCCGCGGCCCACGGTCAGCCGATGCCGATCAGCTTGGCTGCCTCGCGGAGGTTTGCGACCTCCGCGTCGGGCTTCTTCTGCCCGGGCTCGAGCTGCTGCTTGGTCCGGTTGACCCAGATCACCGGGACCTTCTTCTTCAGGCACGGCTCAACATCGTGGTAGTAGCTGGCCCCGACGTGGATCCAGCCCTTTTTGGCGCCGATTCGCCGCTCGCACTCGGTGAAGTGCGCGGGGTCGGGCTTGTAGGAGCGGACCTGCTGGGCGGTCACGACGAGATCGAAGTCCAGCGGGATGTGACGCCGGGTCTGGCCCAGCAGCTTGTCGTCGATGTTGGAGATCAGGCCGACCTTGTGGGTCTTGGCGATCTTGGTCAGGACGGGATTGGACTCCTTGAACGGCTTCCAGCGCTGGACTGAGTCCGGCAGAAAGCCCGACCGCGAGGGCTCCAGCGGCCAGCCGAGCTGCTTGGCGATCTGAATCGCCGTGCGTCTCAGGACCTCGGCGTACAGCTCGTAGGAGCCGGACTCGATCTGCTGCTGGGTCTCGTGAAAGAGCGGGATGAGCTCGTCGCGCTCGAGGGTGAAGCCGTCGCGCTCGGCTTCCTTGTGGAATGCGTCAAAGGCACCGGTATCCCAGTCGATCAGCGTGCCGTAGACGTCAAAAGTGACGAATGAGATGTTCTTGGGAATCGCCATAGCCGGCTGATGATGCCATGTGGTCACCGCCGGCTGCGTCCCCGTCGCCCGTCCGCCGCTTCCGGAAACGAATCACTAGAGTGCCTCGAGGTCATGGACCTCCTCGAATACCAGGGCAAGCAGCTGTTCGCACGCCATGGCGTGCCGGTGCCGAGCGGGAAGCCGGCGCGGACCGTCGAGGAGGCGGTGGCGGCCGCCGAGGAGATCGGCTACCCCTGCGTCGTCAAGGCCCAGGTGCAGATCGGTGGGCGCGGCAAGCTCGGCGGGATCAAACTCTGCGCTGACCGCGATGAGGCGCAGGCCAACGCCGAGGCGATCCTCGGCATGGACATCCGCGGCCTCACCGTCCACGAGGTGTGGATCGAGGCCGCCTCACAGATCGCTTCGGAGTATTACGCCTCGGTGGTCTTCGACCGCTCGGCCAAGGCCCCGCTGATCATGCTCTCGACCAAGGGCGGGATGGACATCGAGGCGGTCGCCGACGAGGATCCCGACGCGATCGCGCACCTGCACGTCGATCCGCTGATCGGCTTTCAGGATTTTCACGGCCGCCGGCTCGCCTTCGAGGCCGGCATCGATGCCGACGTCGTGCGCCCGGTCGGGGCGATGCTGGCCAAGCTCTACGACGTGTTCGTCAAAGAGGAGGCGACCCTCGTCGAGGTCAACCCGCTGATCATCACCCCCGAGCGCGAGGTCCGTGCGCTGGACGCCAAGGTCACGCTCGACGCCAACGCGATGTACCGCCACGCGGATAACGCCGAGCTGCGCGATCTCAGCCAGGAGGACGCGCAGGAGGTGATGGCCAAGGAGCGCGGGCTGACCTACGTCAAGCTCGACGGCAACATCGGCATCCTGGCCAACGGCGCCGGTCTCTCGATGTCCACGCTGGATGTCGTCGCCGAGGCGGGCGGAACGCCGGCCAACTTCCTGGACGCCGGCGGCGGCTCGCGGGCCGAGGCGATCACCAGCGCGGTCGAGGTGATCCTCTCCGACACCAAGGTCAAGGCGGTGCTGTTCAACATCTTCGGCGGGATCACCCGTTGCGACGAGGTTGCCAAGGGCCTGATCGAGGCCTTCGAACAGATCAACCCCACCGTGCCCTTCGTCGTCCGCCTGGACGGGACCAACGGCGAGGAGGGCCGCGCGCTGCTTGCCGATGCCCAGCTGCCCAACGTCCACACCGAGTCCACGATGGACGGCGCCGCTGCCCGCGTCGTGGAGCTCGCCAGGGGCGCAACCACCCCGAGCAACGGAGCGGGTCGATGAGCATCCTCGTCGGCACCGAGACTCGGCTGTGCACCTCGGGCATCACCGGCCGCGAGGGCACCTTCCACTCGCTGCGCAACCGCGAGTACGGCACCCAGGTCGTGGCCGGGGTTACCCCCGGTAAGGGCGGTCAGGACGTCGAGGGCATCCCGGTCTTCAACACCTTCCATGCCGCGGTGCAGAGCGAAGGCGCCAACACGGCGATGATCTTCGTGCCGCCGCGCTTTGCCGCTGACTCGATCCTCGAGGCCGAGGACGCCGGCATCGAGCTGATCATCTGCATCACCGAGGGGATCCCCGCCCACGACGAGATGCGGGTCTACAACACGCTGAAGAAGAATCGCCGTTCGCGGCTGGTCGGCCCTAACTGCCCGGGGATCCTGTCACCGGGCAAGGGCAGCGTCGGGATCATCCCGGCCCAGTTCTTCCGCGAGGGCAACGTCGGGGTGGTTTCTCGCTCGGGCACGCTGACCTACCAGATCGGCGATGTGCTGGCCAAGAGCGGCTTTGGCAACTCCAGCATCGTCGGCATCGGCGGCGACCCGGTGCCGGGCACTGACTTCATTGACGTGATCGGGATGTTCCAGGAGGACCCCGAGACTGAGCTGATCGTGATGTGCGGGGAGATCGGCGGCGACGCCGAGGAGCGCGCGGCCGACTTCATCGCCGAGCACGTTTCAAAGCCGGTGGTCGGCTACATCGCCGGCTTCACCGCTCCGCCCGGCAAGACGATGGGTCATGCCGGCGCGATCGTCTCCGGCTCGTCCGGCGGCGCCGCCGCCAAGGCGCAGGCGCTCGAGTCCAAGGGCGTCAAGGTTGGTCGCACCCCGACGCAGGTGGCCGAGCTGGCGATGGCAATGGCCAAGGCCTGAGCGGGAGCTGGCCTCGGGACGCGGCTGGTGAGCGCACCGCCGGCTATCGCGACGAGTCGTCTGTCGAAGGATTACGGCTCCGGCCGCGGACTGTTCGAGCTCGATTTGGAGGTCCGCCAGGGAGAGGTGTTCGGCTTCCTGGGTCCCAACGGCGCCGGCAAGTCGACCACGATGCGCCTGTTGATGGGCTTGATCAAGCCGACCTCGGGCTCAGCTCAGATTCTCGGGCTCGAGATCGGCCACGAGAGCCTCGCGATCCGCCGCCGGCTCGGCTTCCTGCCCGGTGATCTGGCTCTGTATCCGAAGCTGACCGGACGGGTCAACCTTGACTACCTCGCAGAACTTCGGGGTGGCGTCGATCCGCGTGTGCGGGACTCGCTGATCGAGCGGTTCGACGCGGATCTGGGTCGGCCGGTGCGCGAGCTTTCGACCGGCAACAGGCAGAAGCTCGGGCTGATCCAGGCGTTCATGCACGAGCCCGAGCTGCTGATCTTGGATGAGCCGATCGCCGGTCTTGACCCCTTGGTGCAGCAGAGCTTTCACGCGCTGCTGGGTGAGGTCAGCGCTCAGGGCCGCACGGTGTTCCTGTCCTCGCACACCCTCTCCGAGGTGGAGCGCGTCACCCACCGCGTCGCGATCCTGCGTCGCGGGCGGCTGGTCGTCGTGGACTCGATCGAGAACCTGCGCGCGGTTGCCCTCCAGCACCTTGAGATCGAGTTCGACGAGCCGGTCGGCGCGCAGGAATTTCGCGGTCTTCACGGAGTCACCGACGTCAAGGCCGACGGGCGAACCGTGACCGTGACCTTCGAGGGTTCCGCAGACGCCGTCGTGAAGGCCGCGGCGGCCCACCAAGTGCGAGCGATCCGCCCGCGCGAAGCGGACCTGGAGGACGTCTTCCTGCGCTACTACCGGCCCGAGCGTCCCGTGTGAGCTGGCCGGCATTCAAGATCGCTCTGCGTCTGCGGCTGCCCGCCGCAGTGTCCGCCGCCGTCGGCCTGATCGCAGTGCAGCTCGCGGTCGGAGCGCTCTTCCCTGCGGTGGGAGACTCCATCGGGAAGCTCAACATCCCCAAGGGGGTCGCTCGGCTCTTGGGCGGCGGTGACTACGGGACCATCACCGGGTGGTTCCGCAGCGAGATCGGGTCAATCTACGGTCCGCTCGTGATCGCCGCCCTCGCGATCACCGGCGCGTGTGCAACCACGGCGGGCGAGGAGGAGGATCGCGTCCTCGGGCTGGTGCTCGCCCACCCGATCACGCGCCCGCGCTTGGTCGCAGCCAAGGCCGCCGCGATCGGCGCGGTCGTGCTGATCATCGCTGCCGGGACCTGGGCCGGGATGATCTTGGGCGTGGCGCTTGGCGGCGGTGGCATCAGCCTCGGACACATCAGCGCTCTCGCCCTCCAGCTGGCGTGCTACGGGTTCGCCGCCGGGGCCCTGACGCTTGCCCTGGCGGCTGCCACCGGCCGCCGATCGCCCGCCACGGGGGTCGCCGCCGGCGTCGCCATCCTTGGCTGGCTGATCAACGGCTTCGCCCCGCTCGTCGGCGCGCTCGCGTGGCTGAAGTACCTCTCCTTCTTTTACTACTACGCGGGACACGACCCGCTCACGCAGGGCGCCGACATCGGCGGCATCTTGGTCCTGGTCGGACTGGCCCTGCTGCTGACGGTCCTCGCGATGGCCAGCGTCGAACGCCGCGACCTCCTCGCCTAGTCAGGGCCGAACCACGCTCAGTCCGTCAAGAGCGCTTGGCCGGCCGGACCAAAGCTCCACGCCTCGATGTCGGCCATCCCTCGGACCGTGAATCCGCCGGGCTCCCGGTTAGTCTCGGAGATTGAGACATGGCCGACGAACCCCAGATCTCGATCCTCGATGCGCGGCTGGCCGAGATCGATCGCCGCTTGCGCACGATCCAGACCGGGCTGGCCGGCGATGTCGGCGCCGAGCCTGATCCCGGAGCTGGGCTCCCACCCAAGCTCGCCGTCCCCGAGCCCGGCGGGCCCTCCGGCCGGGTCACGCGTCCGATCGCCCTCCCCCCGCCCGCGCCGGCGGCCCTGGACGAGGCTGAGCTCGCCGACGAGGATCCCGCCCTCGTGATCGCCGAACTGCGCGGGCTGATCTCCGACCATGCGCGGCTGTTGGACGCGATGGGCGAGCTGCTCGCCACCGGCCAGCGGCTGCTGGCCCGTGCTGATGCGCCCGCCCTCGAAGAGCGTCGCTCGTCGCTGCCGCCGACCCCGGCCCCCGCGGACCCCGCCGAGGTGACCGTCACGGCCGGGCCGTTCTCCAGCCTGGAGGCCGTCCGCCACTTCGAGCGGGCCCTCGAGCTGCTGCCGCACGTCGCCTCAGTGCAGGCGCGCGGCTACGAGGGCGGGGATCGCGCGGTGGTCGACGTGCACCTCTCGCGTTCGAACCCGTAGGCTTGAGCCGTGGCCGACTCCATCTCCTTCGCCCGGGGCGCACCTTCGGTGGACATCGTCGACGTCGACGGCCTGCGGGCTGCCGCCGAACGGGCGTTTAGCGCAGATCCGGGCGGCCTGACCGGCTACGGGACGGCGGTCGGGTATCTCCCGCTGCGGGCCTGGCTGGCCGAGCGTCACGGGGTTGAGCCCACCCAGGTGCTCGTCACCAACGGCTCGATGCAGGCCGACGCGTTCCTGTTCGACACGCTGGTCGGCGCCGGCGACACCGTGATCGTCGAACGACCGACTTACGACCGCACCCTGCTGTCGCTGCGCACGCGCGGAGCGGACGTGCGGATGGTCAAGCTCGAGCTCGACGGGATCGACGTGGCGGCGGTCCAGGGGCTGCTCGCCGCGGGCACCAAGCCCAAACTCGCCCACATCATCCCCAACTTCCAGAACCCGGCTGGCTACACGCTGTCGGCGGCTAAGCGCCAGACGCTGCTCGATCTCGCCCGCAGCCACGAGTTCACGATCTTTGAGGACGATCCCTACGTCGCGCTGCGCTTCGCGGGCGAGTCGTTGCCGACGATGCTCTCGATGGAGCCTGAGCGGGTGGTCTACGCCTCCTCGTTCTCCAAGACCGTCTGCCCGGGCATCCGGGTCGGCTATCTGGTCGGGCCCGAGGCGCTGATCGCCGACATCACCAAGCTGGCCACCAACACCTACATCTCACCGAGCATGGTATCCCAGGGGATCGTCTACGAGTTCGCCCGCTCGGGTGCGATCGACCGCTCGATCGAGACCGTCCGCAACGCGCTGCGCGAGCGCTCCCAGACGCTCTGCCGCGCTCTCTCCGAGCACCTGCCCGAGGCGAGCTTCGTGGCCCCCGAAGGCGGGTACTTCCTGTGGGTGGATCTGCCCCCGGGCAGCGATGTCGCGGCCTTGCAGACGGCCGCCGCCGAGCGGGGCGTGCAGTTCGTCAAGGGCGGCGATTTCCTGCTCGAGGGCGGGGAGTCCTCGCTGCGCCTGGCCTACTCCGGGGTCACCCCGGCACAGATCGAGGACGGCGTCGCACGCCTGGCTCAGGCGTACGCCGCGGCGGGCTCGCCGGCGCATGCGGCCTGACGAGGCCCGCGGCCTTGCCCGCCTCGCCGGCGATGCCGCCGGTGGCGTCGCCACCCAGATCCAGGAGATGCACACCGGGATCGCCGGACGGGTCTTCGGGGTCCTCGGCCCGGTCGCGAGGGGCATCCGCACGTCACACGACACGATCGCCGCCGGCGCCTACACCGGCGCTCGCGCCCTGACCGGCGCGCTGGTCCGCGGCGGGATCCACGCCTACGGGCTGACTCGCAGCGACACCGACACGGCGCTCACGGACCTTCCGCGCACTCGGATCGCCGTCGGTGCACTGAACGGCGCTTTCGGGGATCTGCTGGAGCGGACCCGTAGCCCGCTGGCCACTGAGACGACTGTCCTGCACCGCGGCCGCCAGCTCGTGCCCGACCCAGGATTCCTTGCCGCCGCGCTGCCCGGCGCTCGCCCGCGGCTGGTGATCTTCCTGCACGGCCTGTGCGAGACCGAGGATGCCTGGCGACTGGGCGCCGAGCGCCGCCGGCCCTACCCGGACGGCCTGGAGGTCGAGCAGGGTATGACCGCACTCACCGTCCGCTACAACAGCGGCCGTCACATCTCCGACAACGGCCGTGACCTTGCCGCCCGGCTGGAGGCGCTCGTCGCCGCCTGGCCGGTAACGGTGTCAGAGATCGCGTTCGTCGGACACTCGATGGGTGGTCTGGTCGCCCGGTCGGCCTGCCACTACGGCGCCGACGGGACCTGGGTGCCGCGCGTGCGCAAGGTCGTCATGCTCGGCGTTCCCCACCACGGCGCGCCGCTGGAACGGGCCGCCAATGCCGCCACGGCAGCCCTTTCGGTGCTGCCCGAGACCCGGGCGCTGGCTCGGCCGCTGCGGGCGCGCAGCGTCGGGGTCAAGGATCTCGGCTACGGCTACGTGGTCGACGAGGACTGGGAGGGCCACGATCCCGACGCCCTCTGGACTGACACGGGCACCGAGATCCCGTTCCTGGACAGCGCCGAGCACTTCTTCGTCAGCGCGACCTTGACCCGCGACCCGCGGGCGCCGTTGGCTCGCGTGTTCGGCGATCTGCTCGTCCTGCGCTCCAGCGCGTGGGCGCACCGCCGCACCGACCAGCGGATGCGCTTTCCGCTGGACCGCTATCGCCACATCGGCGGCGCGTCGCACTTCACGCTGCTCAACCATCCCGCGATCGACGCGCTACTCGTGGACTGGCTGGGCCAGCGGGCGCTCCCCGCGCCGCGCCGGGCGCTGCCCGCGCCCGCGTGAGCCCGCCGCTCGCTCAGCGCCCGTAGCGCTCGCGGCCGAGCACCAGCTGATCGGGCAGCGCCGTGCGCGGCGGCGGTGAGGGGTCGGCAATCACCGAGACGGTCTCGGCGACGCTCGTCGTCAGGGTGGAGGTCCCGGAGGCGGTGCTGATCTGGACCTGCTCGCCGTCTGAGACGGTGACTGTTCCCGACATTCCGGGCTCGACGCCGACGGCCTTGAGGTAGTGCAGCAGATCCTCGGCCTCGTTCTCCAGGCGCAGGACGCTGATCGTGGCGCCGATCACGCAGTCAGCCAGCGGCACACCGTCGATGCGCTCGCCGACGCGGATCGGGTGGCCGTGGGGGCACGTGGTCGCATCCCCGACCGCGGAGCGGACGTAGGCCTCAAAGCGTGGGGTCATCGCGTGCTCGAGCTGCTCGGCCTCCTCGTGAACGTCATCCCAGGGCACGCCGACGACGTCGGTCAAGAAGCGCTCGATCATCCGATGGCGGCTGACGATCCGCTCGGCCTGGCCACGACCCTGGTCGGTGAACTCGATCCCGCGCCCGGCGTTGCGAGAAACGTAGCCGTCGCGCTCCAGACGCCCGACCATCTCGTGGACGGTCGGTGCCGAGAGCTGCATCGCGCGGGCGAGGTTGGCCCCGGTCATCGGCAGTCCGGCCTCGAAGAGCCAGAACAGCGACTCGAGGTACTCCTGTTCGGCGACGGTGGCGGTCTCAGGAGCCATGGCACGATGCTAGTGGCTCGCCGCATCCAGCCGCCGGTAGGATCGAGGCCGTCGTGGCGCTGCCCCTGACCCCCCCCGTCCAGCCCCAGCTCGCCCGCTCGGCCAAGGAGCTGCCCGAGGGCGAGCAGTGGAGCTATGAGCCGAAGTTCGACGGCTTCCGGGCGCTGGCCTTCGTCGATGGCGGCGACGTGGTCCTGCAGTCACGCGGGTCAAAGCCGCTCGGGCGCTATTTCCCGGAGCTCAGCTTCCCCGCCGGGCGCTACGTGATCGACGGCGAGATCATCATCGATGCCGCTGACGGCCAGCAGGATTTCGGTGCCCTGCAGCAGCGGATCCATCCCGCCGCGTCGCGGATCGCGATGCTGGCCGAGCAGACCCCGGCGCGCTACGTCGCCTTCGACGTGCTCGCGATCGAGGACGAGAGCCTGCTCGCGCTGCCCTACGCGCAGCGTCGCGAGCGACTGCAGGAGCTGACCGCGATCGGGATCGGGCTGACCCCGGTGACCCTGGACCCGAACGAGACCGAGCCGTGGTTCGACCATGGCGAGGGCGTGGTCGCCAAGGACCGTGAGGCCCCCTACCGGCCGGGCAAGCGCGCCGGGATGGTCAAGATCAAGCGGGTGCGGACGATCGACGCGGTGGTGGTCGGCTACCGGCCCGGCAAGGAGGAGGGGACGGTTGGCTCGCTGATCCTCGGCCTCTATGACCCTGACGGAAAGCTGCACGTGGTCGGGCACTCCTCGGGCCTGCGGGCGGCCGAGAAGCGCGCCCTCGTGGATCGTTTGGCGCCGTATGAGACCGGTACCCGCGGCCACGGCGACCCCAGCCGGTGGAAGAGCGAGAAGGAGCTCGAGTGGATCGAGCTGCGCCCGGAGCTGGTCGTCGAGATCACCTTCGATCACGCCAGCGACGGCCGCATCCGTCACGGCACCAGGATTCTGCGCTGGCGCGAAGACAAGCCGCCGGCCCAGTGTGCGCTGTCCCAGATGCAGTCCTGATCATCCGCGCGCCCGTGCTGGCCGCAGGCCGCGTCAGGAGGGCGGGCGCTTGGCCCGGCTGGGCGCCACCCGCGCCGGCTCACCCTGCTGCTTTTTGAAGTGCGGCGGCCAGGGCGCGTCGGGCAGTCCGGCGTCCTCGTCGCGCTGGGCGAGCGCGAGCAGCGCGGCCAGAGAGCCGGCGTTCGCGTCGATCTCAACGCTTGGGTCCCCCTGCTCAGCCAGCCGCGCGGGGACCGTGTCGATCCGCAGCTCGGCGGGCTCGACGGCGGCAACCTCGTCCCAGGCCAACGGCGTCGAGACACGTGCGTCCGGGGTCGGGCGCACGCTGTAGGCCGAGGCAACCGTTCGGTCGCGCAGGTTCTGGTTGAAGTCCACGAATACGCCTCGGCGCTCCTCCTTCCACCACTTGCTCGAGGCGATCTCCGGCGCGCGGCGCTCGATCTCGCGCGCCAGCGCGACCGCGGCCCGGCGGACGGTGACGAAGTCGTGCTCGGGGAGGATCCGGACGTTGATGTGGATGCCCCGCGAGCCGCTCGTCTTCGGGTAGCCGGTCAGGCCGTGGTCGCGCAGCACCGCGCCGGCGACGAGGGCGACCTGCCGGACGTCGTCCCAGCTGGCGTCCGGGGTGGGGTCCAGGTCCACGCGCAGCTCGTCGGGGTGATCGAGATCGGGCAGGCGCACCTGCCACGGGTTCCAGTCGATGACCCCCAGGTTGACCCCCCACACGAGGTGAGCGGCGTCGTTGGGCAAGAGCTCACGGGCCGAGCGGCCGCTGGGGAAATGCACGGTGGTGGTCTGCAGCCATTCCGGCGCAGAGTCGGGGATCCGCTTCTGAAAGAAGGGCTTCTTGTCCGCACCGTCGGAGAAGCGCTTGAGCACCGTCGGACGGTCGCGCAGGTGGCGCACCGCCGCGTCGGCGACCGATAGGTAGTAATTCACAAGGTCGAGCTTGGTCACCCCGAGCTCGGGAAAGAACACCTTCTGCGGGTTGGAGATCGGGACCTCGATCCCCGCCGCCTGAATCAGCTCGTGTTCCGCCATCGCCTCAGAGGATGACGGATACTGCGCCGATGAGCCCGATCCGCGGTGTGCCCACCACGATCCTTGTCGCCCCGGACTCCTTCAAGGGCACCTTCACGGCCGCCCAGGTCGCGCGCGCGATCGGCTCGGGGCTGCAGGCGGCCGGACGCGAGGTCGATCTCTGCCCGGTCGCCGATGGGGGCGAGGGGACGCAGGCCACACTGGCCGACTCGCTGGGCGCTCGCGAGCAGACGCTGCAGGTCAGCGATCCACTCGGACGTCCGGTCACGGCAGCGCTCGCGCTCGG
>JALYTU010000491.1 GCA_030854125.1 Actinomycetota bacterium
CACTGCGCAGGCGATCCACTAAATCTCCGGCTGAACGTGGCCGGCGCGCCGGGTCTGGGTCCATAGCCCGTTTGAGCAGCTCGGCTGCGGCCGCGGGCGCTTCGGGCCAGACGTCGCGCAGATCGGGAGGGGGCTTGTTCTCCATCGCGTAGGCCAGGGCGATCGGGTTCGCTTCCCGGCGCGCCCGCTTGCCGGACAGGGCCTCGTAGGCGACGGCGGCCAGGGCGTAGATGTCGATTGCCGAGGTCGCTTCCCCTTCGTGCATCTGCTCGGGAGCCATGTAGCGAAGCGAGCCGATGATGGCCCCTGCCGTGGTGATTCGGGTCCGGTCAGAGACCGCGGCGATGCCGAGATCGGCGACCTTCACATCGCCGTTCTCGCCCAGCAGAACGTTAGCCGGCTTCACGTCCCGATGGACGATGCCCTGCTCGTGGATCGCATCCAGCCCTGCGGCCGCCCCCGACAGGATTCGCAGCGTCTCCTCGGCGCCCAGGCCGCCGTCCTGCCGGGCGATCGCGTCGCGCAGGGTCTCGCCCTCCACGTACTCCATGACGATGACCAGCTCTCCGTTCTCGGACTCGTCGACGTCGTAGACGGAGACCAGGTTGTCATGG
The DNA here is from genome assembly GCA_030854125.1 of Actinomycetota bacterium. GTDB lineage: Bacteria > Actinomycetota > Thermoleophilia > Solirubrobacterales > Solirubrobacteraceae > Palsa-465. The sequence continues at coordinate 615 of JALYTU010000491.1, forward strand.
CTGATCGATGCTCCGACCAGAGCTTCTCGCCGGAGGCGCAGAATGCCCCTCTCCCCGGCAGCTGCTGTGACCCGCTTCAGCGCCACCTGGCGGCCCAGGGTCGTGTCGTCGGCGAGCGATACGGTGCCCATCCCGCCGCTTCCGAGGACCCGGACGTCGCGATAGCGGTCCAGTTTGGCGGGATCGGCCACACGCGAAACCTACCCAAACAGGGGTGAGGCGAGACCCCGGCGATCTGCTCGACGATCACCCCGAGCATGCGGGTCAGTCTCAGCACCCAGGAGGTCGCGGGTTGCGGGACGCCAGGAGGCAGCCGGCTGGGTTTGCCCGGTCTCGAGCAGTGACTTCAGGCTGGACACCACAAGCGGCCAGCCCTTGCTGACCATCCGTGCGACGACGCTGTCGGGCTCGAAGTGATCGTGCACGACGGTCAACTTGACGAGCTCATCGTGCGGCTCAAGTTCGAAGGTGACGTGGGAGAGCGGTTCCGCGGCGGCCCGCTGACAGCGCTCCTTGCTGAGCGAAGGACTCCATTCCGGCGTGATGGCATGCCATGTGTACGAGAGGCGGCGGGGAGGGTCGGCCTCCAGCACGACCTGGCGCGGGTCGCTCTGTCTGATCCCGTTCTTCTCCCAGGTGATCGCCGAACCGACCTTCCAGTCGCTTTCGACCACGACTCCCCAGTAGCGCTCCATGAACGCCCGCTCGGTGAGCGCGCGATACAGCAGCTCCGGCGCGGTCTTGATGTACGAGACGTAGACGAACTCCGGCCTGCTCACGCCCGGTCCTCCAGCGCGCGCTTGAGATCCGCGAGCGCGCTGACGCGCTCCTGGTCGTATTGGCTGATCCAGCGCTCGGCGATCTCGTTGATCGGTGCCGGATTGAGGTAGTGAAGCTTCTCGCGTCCCCGTCGCACCGTCGTCACGAGCGATGCGCTCTCGAGTACGGCGAGGTGCTTGCTGACCGATTGGCGCGCCATCGCCAGACCCGCGCACAGCTCCGTCAACGTCTGACCGCTGCGCTCGCGCATCGAGTCGAGCAGCAACCGCCGGTGGCGGTCGCTGAGCGCCCCGAAAACCGCGTCGGCCTGACGGTCATCGTCGTCGGTCACGGCCGAGTGCGCCATCAGGCGACTATACGCAGCCGACTGGCTGCCTGCCAATCGCGGAGCCGGGATGCCGCCGGCCGCGGTCTTCGCCGATTGGGCGCCCCGTGCGCTGGCTACATCGCGAGCGCCTCGTAGACGTCGACCGCGCCGCCGATCTCTAAGACGGGGCAGCCCTTGGCGAGCTCGACCGCCGCGTCGAGGCTGTCAGCCGACACGATCGAGTAGCCGGTCAGGCCTCGCGAGCCGCCATCGCTCACCGAGCCGCCCGGACCGACCGTCTTCGCGATCCCCATCGCGGCGCCGCCCTGCACGATGACCGAATCGAGCTCGTTAAACCACTGACCCCACTTGGCGTACTGCGCGTTGCGCTCGGCCTCGTCGGCGGACACACCTTTGCCGCCGCTGTACGCGAACACGTAATTCGCCATCGCTTAACTCCTTACCAGTTGATATGCAACCGTTGGGTTGCCTTACACCAGCATAATATGCAGCCTGATAGCTGCATGTCAAGCAGGAGCCTCGCGGAATCGCGCCGCGCGGAGGCAGTTGCCCCCCCGCGGCGCGATGCGTCAGCCGATCAGGAGCAGGGGGCAGACCCCTTGATCGTGCTGGTCACCCTCTGTGACCCCGGGTCGGCACCGCTCGTGACGGTCGTGATCGCGTAGGGGCGCTTGCCCTTCAGGCACGCGAAGGAGCCTGAGGAGACGACCGTCTTGCCGTGAACTTTGGCTGTCTGGGTGGAGAAGTTGAGGTGCTCCTGCTGCAGCGAGCCGACGAGGCCCTGGACCGGATTGTCGATATAGCCAGGGACCTTGACGTCCCCGATGAAGTACTTGCCCGACATGTGGTAGGTCCCTGGGTAGGGCGGCGTGGACCCGGTGTGCAGCGCGCCGCCAAGACACGTGTGGGCGGCGTCGGTGACGAAGAAGTAGGTCTCCTTGCCCTGACCGCTGTTCCAGACGTGCAGAGCTGGGTCGCAGTCTTGGGCGGGCTGGGAGAAGTCGTTTCCGCCCAGCAGGGACCGGATGTAGCCGCTTGCGATCATCGCTTTGGGGGGACAGCCGTTGTCGTTGTGAGCGGTGGCGATCGTGGCCATGCTGCAGGTTGGGAAGTCCTTGCCGTCAACCTTGATGCCGTAGATCTTCAGCGTGATCTCGCGCTGGACTTGTGGCCGCATTCCGGCCGGCGTCGTCGTCTTGACGTCCTGGGTGTACCCGGTCGGGCTCGGGTGGGCGGCTGTGCCCGGCTTCTTGCTGTTGAACTTGATGCTGCCGGTGTACGGCTGACTGCTGGCCGCGTAGGCGACCGCGGAAAGGCCCAGCACTGAAAGTGCCGAGACGATGATGATGAGACGTCGCACGGTGATACTCCTCCTCGATGGAGTTGTGGGTTGGACATGCGTGCCGTGCGACCGACCGCAACGCGGTCATGGCAGGGCTCGCAGATGGGGGAAGAACTGGGCCTGACCGGTGGTCGCGGCACCGAGCGGACTCTGGGCTCGGCAGGGGGGGCCGGACGGGTCAGGCGTGAAGTAGTAGCGCGAGAGTAGCTGAGTGAGCGTGATCGTCGTGCCGGTGACAACGGTGTGTATGCC
>JALYTU010000492.1 GCA_030854125.1 Actinomycetota bacterium
GCGCAGCGGGTCGCGGTCGCCCGCACCCTGGCCGGCGACCCGGGCCTGATCCTGGCCGACGAGCCGACGGGGCAGCTGGACGCCGCCAACGGCGCCGCGGTCATCGCCGTGCTGCTGCAGGCCAGCCAGCGGTCCGGCGCCGGCCTGGTCATCTCCACGCATGATCAGGCGGTCGCCGACGCCGTCCCCATCCGCTGGGAGATTCACAATGGCGAACTCGCGGTCCGCGACCCGGAGACAGCATGGTCCCGCTGATCTGGGTCCGGGGCCTGATCGCCCACCGTCCGGCCCGGATCCTCGCCACCGTGCTCGGGGTCGCCGTCGGGGTCGCGCTGATCGCCGCGATCGGCACCTTCCTGTCGGCAACCACCTCCAAGATGACCCAGCGAGCGATCGCCCGGGTGGCGGTCGACTGGCAGGTGCGGGCTCAGACCGGCGCCCGGCCCTCCGCCGTCCTGTCCGGGGTCCACAGCTTCCCCGGCGTCAGCCAGGCACTGCCGGTCAGCTTCACGACCGCCGCCGGTCTGACCAGCACCACGCAGGGCAGCACGCAGACCACCGGCGCCGCCCAGGTCCTCGGGCTGCCAGCCGGGTACGCGAGCACCTTCCCGCGCGAACTGCGGCTGCTCACCGGGAGCCTGAACGGGCCCGTGCTCGCCCAGCAGACGGCCTCCAATCTGCATGCCGCTCCGGGCAACTCGGTGACCGTCGCGCTCGCAGGCGGTCGTACGGCGCGCGTGACCATCGCCGGCGTCGTTGATCTGCCCTCCGCCGACTCACTGTTTCAGACCGTCGGCGCGCCTCCCGGAGCCCAGCTTTCGGCGCCGCCCGACAACGTGCTGCTGCTCCCCGCAGCCACGTTCGCCCGCGTCGAGGCCCGCACGCTCGCCACCCGTCCCGAGCTGATCCGCAACCAGGTCCACGTCCTGCTCTCCCACCGGCTCGCGAGCACCCCGGCCGCCGCCTATGCCGACGTCGTCTCCACGGCGCACAACCTCGAGAGCCGGCTGGCCGGGTCGGGCATCGTCGGCAACAACCTCGGCGTCGCGCTGGACAGCGCACGGGGAGACGCGCTCTACGCGCAGATCCTGTTCCTTTTCCTCGGTGTCCCTGGCGCAGTCCTGGCCGGGCTGCTCACGGCGCTGATCGCCTCCACCGGGGCTGATCGCCGGCGCCGGGATGCGGCGTTGCTGCGGACCCGCGGCGCGTCGAGCCGAACCCTGGTCCGGCTGGCGCTCGCCGAGACGTCCGTCGCCGGCATCCTCGGGGTCGCAGTCGGACTCGGCGCGGCCCTGCTGATCGGCAGCAGCGCGTTCGGGACCGGATCCTTTGGTGGGGACACGCTGAGCTCGATCATGTGGGCCGGCGGTGCCGCGCTGATCGGGATGCTGATCGCGGCCGCCTCGATCGCCCTGCCCGCCGCGCGCGACGCGCGTTCGCTGACCGTGGCCGGACAGCGCCGCCAGGTCGGCCGAGCCACGCGCGCGCCGCTGTGGGCGCGGGGGGGACTGGACATGATCGCGCTCGTGCTGGCCGGCCTGGTCTACTGGCAGGCCTCCCAGAACGGCTATCAGCTCGTGCTCGCCCCCGAGGGCGTGGCCCAGGTCTCGGTCAACTGGTACGCGCTGCTCGCCCCCGTCCTGGGCTGGATCGGGCTCGGCCTGCTCGCCTACCGAATCGCTCACTTCTCGCTCGCTCACGGCCGCGGCGTGCTCGGACGGATGCTGCGTCCCCTGGCCGGCGAGCTGTCCCCGACGGTGGCGGCCACGATGGGACGCCAACGGCGGCTGCTTGCCCAAGCGGTCGCACTCGTCGCCCTGACCGCCGCCTTCGCCGGCTCCACGTCGGTGTTCAACTCGACCTACAACGCGCAGGCCGGCGTCGACTCGCGCCTGACCAACGGCGCCGACGTCGCCGTCACGGAGTCGCCTGGGGCGCTCGTCACGCCGGCCCAGGGCCTGACTCAGCTCGGCCACCTTCCCGGCGTGTCGAGCGTCGAGCCCCTGCAGCACCGCTACGCCTACATCGGAGCGGACCTGCAGGATCTGTTCGGCGTGCGTCCCGCCACTATCGGCCGTCAGGGTCGGCTCCAGGACGCCTGGTTCGCCGGGGGCACCGCGACCGGGCTGATGGGCATCCTCGCCCGCCGTCCGGATGCGATCCTGGTCAGCCAGGAGACTGTCCACGACTATCAGCTGCACCCCGGCGACCTGCTCAACCTGCGCCTCCAGGACGGCCGCACCCGGCGGCTGGTGACCGTGCCGTTTCACTACGTGGGGGTGGCCAAGGAGTTTCCCACCGCCCCCAAGGACTCGTTTTTCGTCGCCAACCAGGCTTATGTGGCGGCACGCACCGGGTCGGCCGCCGTGGGCAGCTTCCTGATCCAGACCGACGGCACCAGCCCGGCGGCCGTGGCCCGGGGGATCGAGCGCGTGGTCGGAGCCAGCGCCCGCGTGACCAACATCGTCGACCAACGGCAGATCATCGGCTCCAATCTCACGGCGATCGAGCTCTCGGGACTGACCCAGATCGAGCTCGGCTTCGCGCTCGTACTCGCCGTGGCCGCGACCGGCCTGGCCCTCGCGCTCGGCTTCCAGGAGCGCCGCCGCACGTTCGCGATCGCCACTGCGCTCGGAGCACGGCCGCGCCAGCTCGGCGGGTTCATCTGGAGCGAATCGCTGTTCGTGACCGCCGGCGGACTGATCCTCGGGGCCGGAATCGCGTCGCTGCTCTCGATCACCCTGGTTGACGTCCTCACCGGTGTCTTTGACCCGCCTCCTGAGGCGCTGAGCATTCCGTGGGACTATCTGCTCGAGGTTGCCGCCGCCGCCATCGCCGCAGTGCTCGGGGCCGGCTGGCTGACCCTGCGCTCACTGCGACGGCCCTCGGTACAGCAGCTGCGCGACCTCTGAAGCGCACTAGGCTCCTCGCGTGCCTCATTTCGCCCAGATCCTCGAGGACCGCGGCGTGCTGCTGGCCGACGGGGCTGTCGGCACCAACTTCCAGGACATGGGGATCGCGCCCGGCGTAGCCGGGGAGGAGTGGGTGTTCGATGCTCCCGGGCAGGTCACCACGCTCCACCGGCGCTTTGCCGACGCCGGCTGTGACCTGGTGCTGACGTGCAGCTTCGGTGGCTCCTCGGTGCGGCTGGAGGATGGCCCCCTGGCCGGCCGGGCCCGGGAGCTGAACACCCGCGCCGCCGAGATCGCGCGCGCCGCGGTCGGTGACGACATCCTGGTGGCGGGATCGATGGGGCCTACGGGCCAGCTCGCCGAGCCGTTCGGTCCGCTGACGCGCGACGCCTGCCTGTTGG
>JALYTU010000034.1 GCA_030854125.1 Actinomycetota bacterium
GCCGAGCACGAGGGTCAGGCGGCCGGGATGACGCTCAATGCGTTCACGTCGGTGTCGCTGCGTCCCCTGATGGTCCTGGTGTCGTTGGCCCACGGCTCACGAACCCTGCGCGCGGTGCGAGGCGCGGGGCGTTACTCGGTCAACCTGCTGGGCCGCGATCAGCGCTGTGCGGCGATCGCCTTCGCCACCCCCGACGCGCCCTTCCCCGCCGCCTACACGGTGCCTGGCGAGGACGGTCCGCCGGTGGTCCGCCAGGCGGTGGCGACGATCGCCTGCGAGCTGGCGCAGCTCACCCGGGCCGGTGACCACGATCTCGCGCTCGGGCGGGTCGTGAGCGTCGGTCACCGCGGCGGGGAGCCATTGATCTTTCATCGCGGGCGCTTCGGCGGCCTGGTCACCGACGCGGCGGTCCCGGCGGGCCACCCGATCGGGCTCGACGAGGGCGCCGGTTGGTAGCCGGCGGCGCTCGTAGGCTCTGGGCAGCGCCGGGTCGGTGCGCGGCCGTCGCGGACTACGGGGTCGCTGGGCCGCCGGCCATCGAGACGGACTCGTCGAGCGGCGGAACGCCACCGTGCTCGACCGCGTGCTGGGCAGCTGAGCGCACCCGGTCTGGACGGGTGACCTGCAGCACCCCGTACCAGACCGCGGAGATCGCGATGCAGGCGACGGCGATGATCACCGCCCGGTTGTTGGGGAACGTCGGGAGCGGATCGAGTGAGCCCTTGAACGCGAGGATCGGTGCCGCGAGTCCGACCAGGACGGCGACGAACTTCCACCACAGCCCGCCCTCCTCGTGCCGGCTGCGCCAGAGCAGCCTGAGCGCGAACAGGGCGAGAAACACGTAGATCAGCTCGACGAGATAGCTACCGGCGGCGCTGGTGATGTTGAAAGCCTCGATCGGGTTAGGGAGCTTGACCGAGTCCCCGTAGTGGGTGACGCCGGCCCAGACCAGCAGTGCGGCGCTCCACAGGGCGATCAGCAGATTGCCGACGAGCGGCGTGTCGTGGCGCGAGGTGCGCGCGGCGGACGCGGGCAGCAGACCGTCACGCGCGAGGGCGAAGATGATCCGCGACGCGGTGACCATGATCGCGATGGCCAGCGAGAGCGCATCGAGGATGATCACCAGGTCGATCAGCACGCTCAGCCAGCTGCCGACGTAGGTCGTGGCCAACGTGCCCATCGGGCTGGCGGCCGAGAACCATGCCCCTTTGGCCAGCGCCGCCCGGCCGAAGCCGATCGTGGCCGCGTAGGTGACGAGGATATACAGCACGGCGCTGAGCGCGACCGCGCCGACGACGGCGATCGGGATCGACCGGCGCGGATTCTCGGTCTCCTCGGCGATCGACGCCGCCGCCTCGAAGCCGATGAACAGCGTGACCGCGAACAGGATGCCGTTGAAGACCGCGTTCCACGAGGTCGTGCTCGGACTGAAGACGGTCAGTGTGTTGCCGCCCACCCCGCCCTTGGCGATGATCACGATCGCCAGAACCAGGAACGGGAGCGCCGAGACGGTGGCGAGCAGGAGCACGCCGCGAATAGCGATTCGCACGCCGTAGTGGTTGAGCAGGAACGCGATGATCAGGCATGCCGCACCGCCCGGCCACCACGGGATCGATGTCTGCAGATGGCTGGCGAAGAAGCCCTGGATCAAAAATCCGAGCGCGATGTAGACGCCGCCGGCGCCGAGGAACATGGCCCCGAGCAGGTAGACCCCGGCGGAAAAGATCCCGAACGAGTTGTGCACCGCCTGCGATAGGTACTCGAAGATCGCCCCCGCCCCGGCGAAGCGCCGGGCGTAGATCGCGATCACGTAGGCCAGCCCAAGCGAACCGATCGAGCCGAGCAGAATCGACAGGGGTGTCGAGTAGCCGGCGACGTTGGCCACCAGGCCGCTGACCAGCCCGACCGAGAACACCGGGCCGATGGCCAGTGCCTGGCCCATCGCGTGCAGCGTGGTCAGCTTGCGCGCGCCGAGGTGCGCCGACGACGCACCCGCGCCCGCTTGCCCATCCGTCGCTGAGCCGCCGCCAACAGCGTCACTGGCCATCTCCGTCTCCTCGCCTCGCGTCGAATCTGTAGAACAGAGGGTTTGGATACATTACCCAGGGGCGGTTCGCTGCGTCAAGTGCGTCGTCAGTCGTGCCCGTCCGGCGCCGCTCCCGCCGTCCGCCCTTGATCTCCGAATGGATACATTACCCAGACCGTGCTACGGTCCCGCGCATGGGTGCCAGCGCGACGGGCCTGCCCGCGGTCAACCTGCTGGACCACGATCTGTTCGCCGACCACGAACCGTGGGAGGTCTTTGATCTGCTGCAGCGTGAGGCGCCCGTCTACTTTCACCCCGAGCCGCAGGGGCGCGGCTTCTGGGTGCTGACCAAGTACGACGATGTAGCCACCGTGCTGCGCCAGCCCAAGACGTTCTCATCGGAGGTGGGCGGGGCGGCCACGATCGAAGATCTACCCGAGGACGTGCTCGGCCCGCGGCGCAATTTCCTGGAGTTCGACCCGCCCAGGCACGGCCGCTACCGTCGACTGATCTCGACGAGCTTCACGCCGGGCGCGGTGGGCCGCTACGAGGAGTGGCTTCGCGGGCTGATCGGCCACCTGCTTGACCATGCGTTGGCCGCCGAGGAGTTCGACCTCGTGCGTGAGCTGGCGGCGCCGATTCCGATTCGTGTGCTGGCGCATCTGCTTGGCCTGCGCGAGTCCGATCTCCCCCATCTGATCGCGCTCGGCGATCGCCTGCTGGTTGACACCGACCCCGAATTCGTGGGCGAGCTCGCCTACCGGCCCGAGCGTGAGGAGGATCGCTACAAGCCGTTTGGCTCCCCTTGGGCCGAGGAGCTGTGCGCGATCGGCCGTGGCTACTACGCGGATCGGCGGGAATGCCCCCGCGACGACGTGATGACCCTGCTCGCACGCGCCGAGCTCGACGGTCAGCCGCTGTCAGCCAGTGACCTGGACAACATGTTCGCGCTGCTGATCGTGGCCGGGAACGAGACCACCCGGCAGGCGATCGCGTTGGGTACTCTGGCCCTCGCCGCTCATCCTGATCAGTACGCCCGCCTGCGCGCGGACCGCTCGCTGATCGGATCGGCGACCGAGGAGCTGCTTCGCTACTCGTCGCCGGTGTGGTTCTTCCGGCGCACCGCGACCCAGCCGGTGCAGGTGCGCGACATTCAGATCGAGGCGGGAGACAAGGTCGTGGTGTGGTTCGCGGCCGCCAACCGCGATCCCGACCACTACCCCGACCCCCACCGTCTCGACGTCGGGCGCAACCCCACCGACCAGCTGACCTTCGGCCGCGGCGGCCCCCATCACTGCCTGGGTGTCCACCTGGCTCGTCTCGAACTGCGCATCTTCCTGGAGGAGTTCGTCTCCCGCGTTGCTGAGGTGCGGCTGGCGGGCGAGCCGCGACGGCATCGCTCGAACTTCACCAACGGGCTCAAGCGGCTGCCCGTCAACGTCACGCTCGGGTAGACGCGGTGGTCCGCCAGGCGCGCGCGCCCCGGCTCGTGCTGGTCCTCTCCGAGAACTGGACGATGACTTCGCCGCGGGATCTGCGGGGGCTGGTGCGCATCGCCCAGGAGGCCGAGGACGCCGGGATCGACGGGGTGATGCTCTCCGAGCACATCGTGCTCGGTGCCAGCGCCGGCGCCCACGGGCGTCCCGAGAACCCCCGCGACTACGCCGCCCCCGGCAACCAGGACCCGAACATGCCGTGGCCGGACTCGATCGTGCTGATGAGCGCGATCGCCGCGGCCACAACTCGTCTGCGGATGATCGGTGCGGCGATCATCGCTCCGCTGCGCCATCCGCTGCTGCTCGCCCATCAGCTGGCCTCGCTGGACCTGCTCGCCGAGGGCCGGCTCGTGGTACAGCCCACCGTCAGCTGGCATCAAGAGGAATACGCCGCCCTCGGCGTGCCGTTCACGCAACGCGGCGAGCTCCTCGACGAGCATCTGGCGGCCTGGCAGCGGCTGTGGCGGGACGGAGCGGTGAGCTTTCAGGGCCGGTTCTACTCCTTCGCCGACGTCTACCTGGAACCCAAGCCCTGGCGTCCCGACGGCCCGCGTCTGTGGTTCGGAGGCAGCACGGTCGGACCCTGGATCATCCGCCGCCTGGTCGCCCATGGCCACGGCCTTCACCCCTTCGGACAGCCCACCGAGTCCGAGATGCTCCCACTCGCCGAGCAGATGGCGGCCGCCGGACGCGACATGTCCGAGCTCGAGATCGTCGGCGGCATCCGCGGCCGTTTCGGGTCAGCGGACGCTGTCGCTGACCTCGCCGAGGCGGCGCAGGCGATCCCGGCCCAGCTCGCGGCGGGCTATACGACGATCTGCTTCAAGCCCTCACAGTTCACCGACGACCCCGCCGAGGTGGGAGCACTGTGCCGCCGACTGGTGACGCTCAGCTCTCGGTGAACGACGAGGTGCGCTCGCACACCGTCTTGACGTCGCAGTAGAAGTCAAACGAGTGCTGGCCACCCTCGCGTCCGATCCCCGAGTCACGGGAACCCCCGAACGGTGTCTCCAGGTCGCGCACGTAGAAGCAGTTGACCCACACCGTGCCGGCGACCACGGCAGCGCTCACCCGTTCGGCGCGGCTCGCCGAGCCCGTGTAGATCGTCGCCGCGAGACCATAGTCGGTGGCATTGGCCAGGCGGATCGCCTCCGCTTCGTCGTCGAAGGTCTGCAGCGTCAGCACCGGTCCGAACACCTCGTGCTGGAGGATCTCGGCGCCGGCTGGAAGGTCGGTGAACAGTGTCGGCGCGTAGTACAGGCCGCCCAGCGATTGACCGCCGAAGGCGAGCCGGGCGCCGGCGGCGATCGCGCGCTCGACGTGCCCGGTGACCCGCTCGAGCGCCACCGGATGGATCAGCGGGCCGTAGGTGGTGGCGGGATCGCGGGGGTCTCCGACCGTGATCTCCCGCACCCGCGCCTCAAGACGTTCCAGGAACGGGCCCAGAATCGAGCGCTGGACGAGCAGCCGCGTGCCCGCCAGGCACACCTGCCCGGAGTTGTCGTATTGGTAGGCCGCGGTCGCCGCGGCGGCGTCGAGGTCGGCGTCCGCGAAGACCACGAACGGCGACTTGCCTCCGAGCTCGAAGGAGACGGGCGTCAGCTGGGCAGCCGCGTCCCCGTACACGGTCCGAGCCGTCGCCGGCGAGCCTGTGAACGCCACCCGGTCGACGTCGGGATGCCCGGTCAGGGGCGCGCCGGCGCCGGTCCCGGTGCCGTGCACGATGTTGATCACCCCGGGTGGGACCCCGGCCTGCTCGGCCAGATCGCCCAGCAGCGAACAGGTGAGCGGCGCCCACTCTGGCGGTTTGAGCACCACGGTGTTGCCCGCCGCGAGCGCCGGACCGACGCGCCAGGTGGCGAGCATGAAGGGCGCGTTCCACGGGGTGGAGACGGCGACCACGCCGCTGGGGTCATAGCGCACACGGTTGCGCTCGCCGCCGTGCAGGGTGCGGGCGCGCTCGCCGAGGCGCTCCACCGCGAACTGCGCGAAGAAGCGGACGTTGTTGGCCGCCCGCGGCAGCACGCGCAGGCGCATCGCCTCGTGCAGCGAGCCGTTGTCGACGCACTCAACCCGGGCGAGATTCCCAACGGCGCCGTCGATCGCATCGGCCAGTCGCGTGAGCACCTCGAGCCGGCCCGCCGAACCGAGGGCGGCCCAGCTCGGGAACGCGTTGCGCGCCGCGGCGACGGCCAGGTCCACTTCGGGCCGGCCGCCGGCCGACACCCGACCGAGCTCCCAGCCGTCCCAGTCGATCGGGCTGTGCACGGCGAAGCGCTCCTGCGATCGGACCCGGCGCCCATCGATGTAGTGGTCCAGGGGAACACTGACCCCCTCCACCTCCGCGCGAGCCCCACCCTCGCGTCCGGTCCCGGCGCTCACGCGGCCTCCTGGCGATCGGTGAGGCGCGCGCCGTGCAAGAAGCGGCGCAGCAAGGCGGCCAGCTGGTCGCGCTCCTGTGCGTTCAGGCCCGACACCAACTGGGATTCTCCGGCGTTGACCCGGGGGTACACGCCCGCGATCATCCTGCGCCCGCGCGCGGTGAGATCCACGCGCACCAATCGGCGATCGGTTTCGTCACCGGAGCGGCCTACCAGCCCGTCGCGCTGCAGCGTGTCGCACAGGCTGCTGACGCTCGGGCGCGTGCACGACATCGACGTCGCCAACGCCCGCGTCTCCATCGGCCCCCAGATCCAGAGGTTGAACAGAAGCGAGAAACCGCCCCAGGAGAGCCCCTGCGGACGCAGCACGCTGCGCTCCAGTTGGGAGCGTGCCTCCTGCGCGGCGCGCCATACGTTGGCGATCACCGCCATCGCGCCGAGGTCGAGATCGAGGTCCAGGTCGCGGACTCGCTCGAGGACGTCGAGCTCCTCGGTGACCATCGGTTCGGCCCGGGCACTCATCGGGTGCCGACGTTAGAGTCCTCATGACCTCGTGTCAACGCGCGGTCCTAACGGACGTTAGAGTCCTCATGACATCGTGTCACGCCCCGGCCTGATCCTGCAGCACAGCCCCGATGGCCCGCCGGCGCGCTTAGGCGCGTGGCTCAAGGATCGAGGGATACCGTTCGTCCTTCACCCCATGTGGGACAGACAGGCGCCCGACCCGAGCGATTACGCCTTCGTCGTCTCACTGGGCTCTGAGCGCTCCGCCGCCGATACCGACGCCTGGGTGCCGGGAGCGATCGAGACCCTGCGTGCCGCCGTCGCCGCGGATGTCCCGGTACTCGGCCTGTGCTTCGGGGGCCAGGCGCTTTCGCTGGCCCTCGGCGGCGGCATCGAGGTTCTGGGGACCCCGGAGATCGGCTGGCTGGCGGTAGACGGTGACGAGAAGGAGATTCCGTCCGGCCCGTGGCTGCAGTACCACTTCGATCTCATGCAGGTCCCTCCCGGCGGCCGCGAGCTCGCTCGCAGCCCGGCGGGAGTGGCGGCGTTCCGTCACGGACGCCATCTCGGGCTGCAATTTCACCCCGAGGCCGACGCGGCGGTGCTCGCCAGCTGGGCGCGCACCGACCCCAAGCTGCCCGCCACCGGGATCACCCCCGAGCAGCTGGACGCGCAGAGCGCCCGGCACGCCGACGACGCCCTGCTTCAGGCGTTCGCTCTCTTTGACCACTGGCGAGAGACGTCGCTGGAGTTCTGAGCCAAGCGCCGGCCTCTGGGCCGACGCTCAGGTCGCGGTGATGTAGCCGGCCATGTAACCCGGGTGGGTCATCGCCCAGCCGTGGGCGTCACTGTCGCACGGAATCACGCACGTCCACTCGTAGCGCCCTGCTTTGGTGGCAATCATCGTGTAGGTGTGCAGTCCGGGGTTGACGATGATGCTCACGCCGGTCCCGGGGGCGGTGATGCTGTGCGGGCTCGCATCCTTATTGTCGATCTGTATCTGAGTCGGCTGACCGACCTTGACCGCGAAGTTGGTTTTGGAGAATGCGTCGTGCATCTTGCCATCGGGACCCTTCTTGATCGAGCCTGCGACGCTGAGACTGATCGTCTGTGCGACCGGCGCGGTGGGGACGGCAGCAACGGGCGTGGACGGCATCACCATCGCGCTCGTGTGGTTCTGGCTCGCGACCACGAGGGCGAGCGTGGCGATTCCGATTGCCGTCACGATCCCGACCGCTCCGAGCACCTGGAGGAACACTCCTCCCCTGCGGTTGACCTCGGCGTCGAACTTATCCTGATCGGTGGGCAGGTGCAGGCTCGCAGGCTCGCGAACCGACGCCCCGTTTTCAGAAGCGGATCCAGCCCCAGTTATCAGTGGTGCGGTCATGTTGAACCCCTCCAACTAGGTGCAGGCGGCACAGGCACCTGCTGACGCCAGGCCAGCCACGGTCACCTGCCAAGCGCGGTCCGGTGTGGCGAATGGCCTCCAGCCGCGTCTCAATTCACCTTATGCCGCTGGGATGCGACGCCATCCGTAGTTTCCTCTGCGCCGCCCGCGGAATTCCCGAGAGCGCCAGTGAGGGTCCGGAGCTCGGCCGTCACTGCGGACGAGAGAGGCAGCTCTATCCTGACTGTGGCCTGATGAACGCTCCGAGCGATGACGATCGGACCCGCCGCCTGCTCGACGTCGGTCGGGCGCTGCTGGCCGAGCTTGACCCACAGACGGTCCTCGACCTGATTCTCGAGCAGGCCAAGGACATCACCGGGGCCAGATACGCCGCGCTGGGTGTGCTCAACGAGCAGCGGACCGCGCTCGAACGTTTCGTCACCTCTGGGATGGACGATGCGACCCGCCGTTCGATCGGTGACCCACCACGTGGTCGTGGTGTGCTTGGCGTGCTGATCAAGCAGCCCCGACCCCTGCGCACGGCAGACGTGGGAAAGCATCCGTTGAGTTATGGCTTCCCCGCTGGCCATCCGCCGATGCATAGTTTTCTCGGCGTGCCGATCATGATCCGCGACCAAGCCTGGGGCAACCTCTATCTCGCGGAGAAGTCAGGGGGAGAGTTCACCGAAGCCGACGAGGACGCGGCTGGGATCCTGGCCGGCTGGGCGGCAACCGCAATCGAGAACGCCAGGCTCTACCAGGTCTCCGAGCGTCGGCGCCAGGAGCTTGAGCGAGCGGTGCACGGCCTTGAGGCGACGAGTGACATCGTGATTGCGATCGGCGCCGAGAGCAACCTGGACCGCGTGCTGGAGTTGATCGCCAAACGCGGACGGGCACTCGTCGACGCGCAGAGCATGTTGATCATGCTGCGGGACGGAACTGATCTGGTCATCGCCGCGGTCGCCGGTAAGGCAACCGACATCCGCGGGCTGCGACTGCCAATCGACGAATCAACCTCGGGGCATGTCCTTCAGCAGGGACGCTCGGAACGGATCGTCGACGTCGAGTCCAGGCTGCGGATCTCTCCCGCGAGGTTGGGGGTACCCGATGCCCACACCGGACTACTGGTTCCGATGATCCACCGAGACGAGGCACTCGGGGTGCTCGCCGCGTTCAACCACGGCGCTGATGGCAGCGGGTTCACCGCCGACGACGAGCGGTTGATGCGCACGTTCGCTGCCACGGCCGCCAACGCGGTGATGATGGCGCGAAGCGTCGAGGCGGGTCGGCTGCGGAGCGCGATCGCCGCCGCCGACGCCGAACGTGCGCGCTGGGCACGGGACCTGCACGACCAGACGCTGCAGAGTCTCGGTGGGCTGCGCGTGTTGCTCGCGGCCGCGCTGCGCCGGGCTGAGACCGGCGGCGCCGGGGAGCTGTTGCGGCAGGCGATCGAGGACACCGAACAGGAGATCGGGAACCTGCGGGCAATGATCAGCGACCTGCGTCCTTCGATGCTCGATGACTTCGGGCTGCTTCCCGCACTGGAGGCGCTGCTCCAGCGTCGCGGCCGGGACGGCCTGAACATCGTCGGCGAGCTCACCCTCCCGGATCCGGAGCTGGGCGGAGAGTCTCTGGAGCCCGAGTTGGAGACGACCATCTATCGCCTGGTCCAGGAGGCGCTGACCAACGTCGTGCGACACGCCCAGGCGCAGTCGGTGCGCGTCACCGTCGCCGCCCAGGACGGCGAGGTGACGGTCGAGGTGCAGGACGACGGAGTCGGCTTTGACATCGACGCGCGGGCATCGGGCTTCGGCGTCACCGGGATGCGTGAGCGGGTGTACCTCGCCGGGGGCGTCTTTTCGATCGAATCCAGCGCACGAGGGACGTTGTTACGAGCCCTTCTTGCCGCACACCAGCCTGCGGGCGCGGCCTCCCCCTCAGCCGCCGACGACGGCGCTCGGACGCGGTGAGTACCGGCCCGCACCAACGTCTGCACTGACGTCTGCGCTGACGTGCCGCTCACCGTGAGCTGCGCCCCGAATCGCGGCCGCCAGTTCGCCGGGGGCTCTGTCCTTCAGCACGAGCCCGATCGCGCCGGCGTCGATCGCACGCCGCTCGAATGCCGGACCCTCTTCCATCGTGAGCACGACGATCTCCGCACCGGGAACCTCCCGCCGCAAGCGACCGATCACCTCGATGCTCGACCCGTTGCACATCCCGAGATCCAGCACGAGCACCCGAGGCTGGTGCTGATGCACTTCACGCATGACCGCGGCAAGGTCTCCCACCTCGGCGACCACGTGCACGTCTGCCTCGCCGTCCAGCAGCAGACGAAGGCTGCGCCGCATGGCCGCGTGGTTGTCGGCGAGAACGACGCGAATCGGGTCGACGGGCATACCGGCAAATTAGCTTCTGCTCACTGTCCTGCCCTCGGGGAAAAGTGGCGCGCCGGTGCGGGAAATTACTACCGTGCTCAGGTCTCCATGAGTCCATGGTCGAGTGCGTAGCGCACCAGTTCCGCGCGGGAGCCCAGCATCAGCTTCTGCTGAATGTGGGCGCGATGAGCCTCCACGGTGCGTACCGACACGTACAGCTCGGCGGCTACCTCTGTGTTGGTGTGACCGAGCGCGATCATCCGCAGCACCTCTACCTCGCGCTTGGAGAGCCCGTCGGGTAGGCCCGGGGGCGGCTCGGCCGCAACGCGCGCCCCGAGCTTTGGATTCAGATAGCTCTGGCCGCGCGCGGCGCGGCGAACCGCCTCCACCAGTTCCTCGTCGGCCGCTTCCTTGAGCACGTAGCCAAGGACCCCGGCGCGCATTGCCTGGCGCGCGTAGGCAGCCTCATCCTGCATGGTCAGCACGACGATCTGGGTGTCGGGCGATTCCGCGCGGATCGTTGGCACGGTGTCGAGGCTTGATCCGCCGGGCATGTTGATGTCGAGCACGAGCACGTCGGGATGATGTCCGTGTACGTAACGGCGCGCGGCCTCCGCGTTGTCGGCTTCGGCGACGACCTCGAAGTCCGGCTCGCCGTCCAGCAGCATTCGCAGCCCACGGCGGACGATCGCGTGATCGTCTGCGATCACGATCCGGATCGTGATCGCAGCACCAGCAACCACACCTTGATCGGCGTCGGCAGCCCTCCCGGGAGAAACGGTCACGGACATCAAGGTAGCGACGGTACGTCGGCAGCGCGAGGGGAGAAACCCGCAGCGGGACGCGGAGCCACCCCACGGGACAGGCGCCGTTGGCGCCGAGAAGACCTTCGGTTTGGGAAGCGCTGGGGAAAGAGCGACTGGTTCAGCGCCACCGGTAGCTCGCCTCGTCCAGGGCGCGCGGGGTCCCGTCGTCCCCTCCTCGGCTACCCGGCGCCGACCTTCAGCGCGGACCGGCGCTGCGGTGCGCGCAGCCCAGAACGTCCCCGGGCGACCAGCGGGCTGCGCCCGGCCATCCGGGACGAGGTCTGGCCCATCTGACGGACCGCGACCGGTGCCGGCAGGCGTCGGGACGGGGTGATTTCGCGAATGTAGGCAGAGACGACTGCCTCGGACACGATCTGGGCGCGGTGGCTGCTGGCGCGGCTGGCATTTGTGATCAGGTCGGGCATGTGGCTCCTTGCGGTGATGGCAGCCCAATGAGATGGGCGCGCATCGTGAGGGTCGCGGAGGCCTGAGTCAGGCGGCTTGCCGCTCGAGCGCGGGGGCGGGCTCGCG
>JALYTU010000035.1 GCA_030854125.1 Actinomycetota bacterium
TCCCACGCGTTGCCCGGCCTTGAGCGCGGGTTAGCGCATCAGGTCTTGCGTAAAGAGACGGACCCAGTCGAAGGACCCCCCTCACGCGTCGTTGCGGCAAGGTCAGCTGACACGGGGCACGTCTGCGCGCGCTTGCCCGACCGCTCAGGGGCACAGCTTGTCAGCAGTCCACCAGCGGTCAGGTAAGGGCGCGACATGGCGAAGTTGATCTATTCCGCTATTGCCTCGCTCGACGGCTACGTCGAAGACGAGCACGGCCAGTTCGGATGGGCGAAGCCCGACGACGAGGTGCATGCGTTCGTTAACGATCTCGAGCGCGCCGTCGGTACCTACCTTTACGGACGGCGGATGTACGAGACCATGGTGTTCTGGGAGACGGTGAGCACCAGTGGCGAACCGGAGGTGTTCCGGGACTACGTCGAGCTGTGGCGGGCCGCTGACAAGATCGTCTACTCCCACACGCGTCAGGGGGTGTCGAGTGCCCGGACCCGGATCGAGCGCAAGTTCGATTCCACCGCGATCCGCGCTCTCAAGCAGTCGAGCCCGGCGGACATCAGCATCGGCGGTTCAGAGCTTGCCGGTCAGGCTCTGGCCGCAGGCCTGATTGACGAACTCCACCTGTTGCTCTGCCCGATCATTGTCGGCGGCGGCAAACCCGCGCTAGCCCACCATCTCGAGGCCGATCTCGACATCATCGACCAGCGGCGCTTCGACAGCGGCATGGTGCACATCGGTTACCGCATCACCGCGGCCGAGCCGAACCGTGTCCTGATGAGTACCAAGGACGAAGGCACTCGATGAGGGCGGCGATGGACGGCGGCGCGCCAGAAATCAACAACACGGGAGGATCATCATGAATCACAAATCAACCACCGCCGCGGCAGTCAAGACACGATGAGCGCCCCCGCCTCAGTCACCATCACGCCGATCCGCGTGGCCGACCTGCTCGCCGAGGGCGAGCGGATGCCGGTCAACGTGCACATCATTGACCATCCCGATGGTCGCGTGCTAGTCGACACCGGCATGACGGAGCTCCACCCCGCGGTGGCAGACATGGATCCCCGCCTCCAGCCACTCAGCGAGCAGGACCTCGATCTCGCCCGCATCGACATGGTCGTCAGCACACATCTGCACTTCGACCACTGCGGCGGCAACCACCTCTTCGCCGGCAAGCCGATATACGTCCAGCGTCAGGAGCTAGACGACGCGCTTAGCCAGGACAACTACACCATTCGCGAGTGGGTCGAGGCGCCCGGCGTGCAGTACGAGTCGGTCGACGGCGAGCTTGAGCTACTTCCCGGGCTCAGACTCGTCCCGGCGCCGGGCCACACCCGCGGCCTGCAGATGGTCGTAATCGAGACCGGCGAACGTCCAGTCGTTGTCGGCGGCGACGTGGCGGTGCGGCTCGGTGAACTCGACGAGCCGCAGACCGAGGGCCAGCTGCGGGTGCATGCGCTCGACCCCGCGCTGGTTTGGCTCACGCACGTGGACGAGCCATGGCGGCCGCACACCACCTGAGGCACCAGGCCCGCGCTCGCTGAGACGTAGAGCCGGTCGCGGCGGACACCGAAGGTGTGCCATTCCGAGCCGGGCGTGGGGCCCCGACAGCCCGCTGCGGATGCCCGCGTCCCGATTGCCCGCTGTGCGGGTTCTAGCGCCCGCGTCGCCGGCGCTAGACGTCGAAGTTTGCGAAGTCCGCAGGCAGCGGGGAGCCGTCGAGCTTCGCCTCGGCGAACGATGCACCGAGATGATCGCGAGTCAGGTTGACGCTTTGATCGCCCGGGCAAGGGTTGGGGACAAGGGGGGGCAGGCCGGCGCGCCGAACGTTCTACACCTAGGCAGGACGCCGACGAGGATCGGCTGCCACATGACGTCGGCGATCAGTCCCTCGATGCGGGCAACCGCGATATACGAGTACGGCGAGGCAACATCGAAGGAGAAGGCCCGGGACCGTTCAGACACGGTCAGCTCCCGGCTCGGGGACTGGTCGATGGTCGCTCCGCGAGTTGTCGAGCGACGGCGTTCAAGGGCTCCGTGGTCTGCCAGGTGCGAGCCAGGATGAGCGCGCCCTGGGTTGCCGAGAGCACGAGCAGCGCATGGTCGTCAGCCTCTATGGCTTCCATGCCGGCGCGGCGGAGGCGCTGGGCGATGACTTCGTGCCAGCGACGGTAGGCGTAGGCGGAGGCCTCACGGATCGTCGCCGAATCGCTGCGAATGTCGAGCGCGACCGTCGCGATCGGGCATCCGCATCGCCACTCGTAGGACTCGTACGGGTTCCTCAGCATCGCCCATGCCACCGCGGGAACAGGCCCACCGATGACGGCGGCCCGTGATGCTCGTTCTTCGCACGCTGGCTAAGTGTGCGCGCCGCGCCGATAGCCCGTCGCGCCTGACGGACGGTGCCGCGGGCGGCGCTCCTATCGGGAGCTTGGCGGCGGCCCGGGATAGCGCGGGAGGCCGTCATCACAAATCTCATCCCACGGGGCTTTCGAGCCCACGTAGGTGTGGTACTGAGGCCGGATGCCCGGGTCCTCGTCACGCGATCCCAGGCGCACCGAGACCTCGGGCCCGTCGGGCCAGGTCCCACCGAAGAGGCTGCTACCGCACTCGCGGCAGAACGCCTTGACCATCCCTTCCGCCGGTCGGTAGCGAAGGATCAGGTCCTCGCCGGTGAGTAGCCGAAAACCCTCACGTGGCACTCGGCCTTGAGCGAGTGCGGGTGCCCCGGAGTGCTTGCGGCACCGCGAGCAGTGACAAAGGTTTGCCCGCCGAAACGGCAATGTCAACTCGAAGCGAACGCCCTCGCGCACAGACAAGCCCCACGCACCCGCCCCTCGGTCGGCCGTTCAGTCATCCCCGCTTTACTCTAGTTGGCAACGAACGCGGCTTGGCGGTAGAGGTCCTCTCGGTCGAGTGAGTCGAGGAGGGCGGTGGCCAAATCGCCGTACGTCAGGCTCCGAGCTTTCGATAGGGGTCGGTTGGCGTTGAGCCGGTAACTGCCCGTGGCTTTCTTGTTGACGAGCCGCGGCGGGCGTAGAGAGACCCAGTCGACGTCGCTGCTGCGAAGCAGGGTTTCCATGCGGCGCATGTCGTAGTAGGTGGCGCTGAACAGACGCTCCAGGATCGGCATCGCGACGCGTCGCTCGAGAAACGGCTGCTCGGTCCGAGGGCCGACCGGTGCCGCCGAGATGACGGCCAGCTTCCTGATCGCATGGGCATCCATGGCGTTGAGCACGTTTGCGATCCCTCGGGAGTAGAGGACAGTCGGCGCGCGAGACGTGCCGACGCCGAGCGTCGAGACCACCGCGTCGAGCCCGGCCAGGCGGTCGAGGACAGCAACCCGGTTAAGCACGTCGGTGGCAGCGGTGACCAAACGCTCGTCACGAAGGGATGTCGCGTCGGGCTGGCGGGCCAACGCCGTTACATGGTGTCCTCGGCTCAGGGCTTGCTCGACTACCTGTCGGCCCGTACGGCCCGTAGCTCCGATCACTGCAATTCGCATGGCGCTCCTCGTCGTTTGCGCACTGATCATGATTGTCATTATAGCTGACAATCATTAGCCTCGCGTATACTCGGGGCATGAGTGCGACGCCACCGACGCCCTACGCCACCTCACTCGCTTTCTTGTTGTCCCAGGTTGGCGCGCGCTCGGCCCAGATGTTTGCCGAGCGACTGGCACCGCTCGGCCTTTCCCCCCGAGCCTTCGGGGTCCTGAGCAACCTCGCCAGCGGCGGGAGCCAGACCCAGCAGCAGCTCGCCGACGCGCTCGGCATCCACCGCAACAACATGGTCGGGTTGATGGACGAGATGGAGGCCGCAGGCTGGGCACAGCGTCACCGCAGCGAACGCGATAGACGAGCGTTCGACGTGCGCCTGACCAGCGCCGGAGCTGCCCTTGTCTCTCGAGTCAACAGACTGATTCCCAGACTCGACGCCGCGCTAGAAGAGGGATTGACCGAGAGCGAACGAGACACCATCGTCGCACTCCTCCAGCGGGTGGCCGACACACTGGACCTCACCCCCGGAATTCATCCCCACCTCCGAAGCGCCTCCCGCTAGATCGAGTAAGAGCCTGCGGCCCGGCCTTGGCACACCGCTGCATCTCGCGCTCGAGCGCGGCGTGGGTCGAGGCGAGCTGCCTCGATCGGTGCCCTACGCCGGTGGGGTGCCTCTACGCCGGCGGCTCCCCAGCACGAACGGGTCGCCGGGAAATACCGAGGGCGACGCCAAGGCCGTCCCGCTGGCTAACGTCGGACCTCGTGCCGGGCCACGGCGGTGCGCCGCGGCCAAGATCGCATCCGCGTTGGCGACCTGCGGATAAATGGCGCGGTTGATCTTCCGCTTGATGTCTTTCGCGGCCTCGCCGACTGCTCGTACTTGCGGTCCAGCCGGTGGTAAAGACCGCTCCGCCGCCTCCCAGGTCGAGGCACGTCACGTAGGGGTCTGGGTCGAACTTCAGAGCGGCGACGTGGACGAGGTCGGCCACCGCATTGTGACCCGCGATCCGGCCCATCGCCTGAGCGTGCTGGCAGTTCTGCATCGCGAGATGGTCTTCCTCGAGAATCGCAGCCGCCGTGTCGCCGGCGGCGAAGATCGAGGGGCTACCGACCCTTAGTGCCGTGTCGACCGCAAGCCGGCCGAGGCCGTCCAGTTGCGCGGGGATGAACCGCGTGAGAGCACTGGCGTGCATCCCCGCGGTCCAGACAACGGTCCCAGCGGGAATCGAGCTGCCATCGGCGAACCGGACGGCGGAGTCCCGGCGAAACAGAAGCGCGCTGCGACGCCCAACCGCCGGATTGGGACGATCGCTATGACGCGACGTTGCGATGGCCAGGCGAAGGACGACGAGGCGCCCGGCCGCCGGGCCCTGGCTGACTGCTCGTAATCGATTCAAGCATCAGCCGGCTCGACCGGTGGTTGCGCCTGCTTTCACAGGCGAAGTGCAAGTGCCGGTGGATCGCTTCAGCGCCGCGGTGTGCGTATGTAGCGCCGGCCGCGCCGCCACTAGGTCCGGTCCCTGGGTTCCGCGAAGAAGAGAAGTCTGCTGCCGCCGATCTAGGGAGGCCTGGATGCGGGGATCGAGGTCGGCCACTGCCGGGTGCAACTCGGTTGAGCCCGACTCCAGCGATGAGTTTGCGTTGCGCGACCGGTCTTAGCGGCTGCCGCGTGTGTGGCCTGGCGCCGGGACGAGTCGGAGCCCTGGAAGCAGCTCGATGGGCGCGGGACCCTGAAGGCCCAACGAGCTGTCCCGATGACAAGAATCGATACAGCGCGCGGGCGACCCGTTCAAAGCGCGGTCGCCAGCGGCTTCATCGAGCCGCGTGCACCCGCAGCTGGCCTTCGGTGTGCGGCTACCCGTTCGTGGAGTCGTTCGGCGTGGCCGCTACTGCTTTCCATGCAACGAAGCAGCGCCGGACGGGCGGCATCAACACACACCTGCACTTCGACCACTGCGGCGGCAACCACCTCTTCGCGGGCGTCGAGCTCGCCGAGCCGAACCGCCACGTCGAGCGGATGCCGCTCAATTTGCACGTCATCGACCATCCCGACGCGCGCGTGCTGGTGCTCAAGCGCACGCCGGATGCGGAACATGCGGGCCGATGCGTGTTCGCTATGGGCAGACAGCTCCACGGTGGGAATCAGGGCGGCCCACCTGCGATTCGCCGCCGGATCCGCCAGGCCTCGCTCCCGGCGGCGCGCAAGCGGCGGGGGGCTCGCCGGGGGGATGCCGGCATCGGAGGAGCCGCGCACCGACGGCACCGCGGAGCCAGGCAGCGAGGGTCCCGGCGCGATCGCGCGATTTGCCGCCCATAGCACGCGTTCGAGATTGACCATGAACGCTGTCACCGAGAGGACGGTCAGCACACGCCGGCGATGCGCCACCACTGACTTGGGCGCGTTAGGACCTTTGGGCTTCATGCCTTGACCGCGTAGCAGACCGCAGTAGGGACTTGAGGTCGGCGAGCGGTCCGAGGTGGGCCAGCTTGTCAGGGTTGACGATCGATCTGATGCTTGTGATGTGCCCATCAGCGACATCGACCGCCATCACGCCGATGACCCGCCGCTCATGGTCGAGGTAGAGCGCGCCCGGACCGCCGTTCACCTCGACCGAGCGCACCGAGACGTCCGGCAGGCGGCCAGCCAGACGGAACCAGTTGATCAGAGTCCGCGCAACGCGGTTGCGTCCGCGCAACGAACGCGCGAGCGCCGGGACCTTGCCGCCGCCGTCGCCGGTCAGCTCGACGTCGTGCGCGAGCAGCGCTTCGAGCCCAGCGAGATCGCCTTCCTGAGCGGCGACAAAGAACTGGCGCAGCAGTTCGTCGTGCTGCTCTCGCGTCGTTTGGAAACGCGGCCGGCGCTGCTCGATATGACGTCTCGCGCGGGTGGCGAGCTGGCGCGCGTTGCTCTCACCCTTGCCGATGATCGCCGCGATCTCCCGGTACCCGTAGTCGAACACGTCGTGCAGCAGCAGCACGGCGCGCTGCTCTGGAGAGAGGCTCTCCAGTAGCACCAACATCGCTAGCGACAGCGAATCGGCGGTCTCGGCGTGTCGCGCGGGATCATCGCGGCCGTCGGTGATGATCGGCTCCGGCAGCCAGTCACCGACGTACTGCTCGCGGCGGACGCGGGCACTACGCAGCTCGGAGATCGCTAGCCGAGTGGTCACCGTCGCGAGAAACGCGCGCGGCGATGCGATCCGCTCTCCGGCCTCGAGCGCCCGATCAACACGCAATAGCGCTTCCTGCACCACGTCCTCGGCCTCTGAAACGCTTCCGAGCATCCGGTAGGCGATCGCGAACGCGGCTGGCCGTAGCTCGTCAAGCAGTCGCTCGCGGTCAGTCATCTCCCATCCCCTGCCGCCAGCTCGGGCGCTCCGGCTGCCAGTGGAGCTCACGCTTTGCCTTTGCGTTTGACGCTCCCCGGACCTCGGTCATCATCGCTACGCCGGTCTCCCCGGCAGCTAGCCGCCCGACGAAACGCGGCACGCGCATGGGCTTCTTGGCGCCGATCTTCTGCGCGAGCGCCGGCAACCAATCGGCGACCGTGGCGGGATCATCGTCCACAATGTTGTAGGCGCCGCGACTGCCGTGCTCGACCGCCGCCACCGTTGCTTCTGCGGCGTCGGCAACATGAATGAATGACCACACGCCTGCACCGTCGCCGACCAGCGGGAACTTGCGCTTGCGGATCATCTCCAGCTGTTCTCCGCCAGGGGCCACGAGTGTGCCCGGACCATAGAACACTCCGTAGCGCAGCACGATGCCCTCCGTCCACTCCGCTCCAAGAACCGCCTTTTCGAGGTGACGGATCGCGCCGTGGACCTCACGCATCTCACGAGGGGGCGTCGGGTCGAGCGGATCCTGCTCGCTCTTCACCGCGCCGCCGGTGCGTGCGTACGCGCCAAAGCCCGCGACGCCCTGTGCCACGAAGCGCTTCACACCGACGGCCTGCCCTGCCGAGAGCAGGTGGTCGGTTCCCTCGGTCCGCAGACGATTTGTGAGGGCGAAGTCGCGATCTATGTGGCGCATGTTGACCGGACCGATCGACGTCAGCTGGTGGATGATCACGTCGGGCTGCGCCCTGGCCACCGCAGCCGCGACCTGATCGGGATCAAGCGCGTCGGCGACCGCGGGCACAGCCCCTAGCTCGTAGAGCATCTCCTGCTTTGACCCGCTGCGGGTCATGCCGTGCACCTCATGCCCTGCTTTAACCAGGCGCGGCACGAGCTGCCGCCCAATCGCTCCCGTCGCTCCTGCCACGAACACCCTCATCCGTCACCCCTTTGATTGAGTTGGGCTACAACCTTTAGACGCGATGGCAGTCACGGACGTGACAGTCGAGCGTGACCATGAGACTTCCACCTGCGGTAGCGCACCGAGTCGGGGATCAGGACGAACCCAGCTAGATTGACGGCTGTCCGCTTGGACAACGCTGCTGCAACCGCAAAGGTCCATCCGAAGACTGCGCCGCGTGCCAACCTCGGACCAAAAGTGCCCACGACGCTGAAGGTTGGCTGGCCGCCGCCGCCCGGTGGACGGCAAACTCAATATCGCTACAGCGTTCATCGGCATCTCCACTGGATCGGAACGCGAGAAGATCGCTCGTGGAGGTGCTGGCGATGCTGACTGCTCGACGCTCGCGCCGACTTCGCTGAACGCTCCAGCGCGACGGCCAGGCCCTGCCGGACGGGCGCGGACCCAAACGAGAAGTCAGCACCTCAAGAATCGGCCGACGAGGTGGCTGCGCGTGCGTGGGCCCGGCCTGGGCGGCGTCCCCGGCGGCAGCTACTTCTCGAGCACCAGCGGGGGTGGCGGCGCAGGCTACTTCGGTCGCTCGGCGGCGGCGGCACGTCCTATCGCGGTGGCGGTGGTGGTGGCGGCTCTGACTTCTGCTCGGCGCGCCGTCGGTAAGCGGCTCGCACCGTCGCATCCGGCGCCGGTACTCAGACCGCGGTCGGGGGCTCACTCGACAAAATTCGTGTGAGCGGCGCCGTGAAGCGCCAGGGAATCGAGGCTCGACGCATCGTCGAAAAGACGCGATGGCTCGTCCGGCGCGGATCGTCCGATGGCGTTCCTCTGGGTGCTTGAGCAAAACACCGACGCCCAGGCTTCTACGAGTCCCGCGGCGCCAGGTGCGTCCAACCCGCACCCGCTGGGCCCTTCCCGGGAGGCGGACATGTACCGTCGAGGCGGTATGCCTGGAAGGACATCTCCACGTTGCTTGAGGACGACTGAACGCCAGGCTCCAGCCGGGCTCCCCGTTGGTCGCCCCTTGGGCACTCTCGCCATGACTGTCGCTCGCCGCCGGATCCAGAAGCCGGCATCGGTCGACTCGCCGAACGCCTGCGGAGAGGCGAAAGCAGGGCGCAGACCGATTGACGAGTGTTCCCTCCTCGTCGCCACAGGCGCGCCTCAGTGCTTGCACGCTCGCAGCTAACGGTCGGGTCGATGCAGAAGTCTTCTGATTACCGGACCGCTTCTGGATTCACGAAGGACGAGCCACGAGATCCTGCATTGTGGGACACGTCGGTACTGCCGCTTTGGTCCAGCCAGATCCCGAAGCAGAGGCGGCAAGCACAGACCCGGTCCGGCGACGAACCAGAAGCCCCGACGAGGCTCCCTCCGACGACCGATCTCTCGAGCTGGCAGATCACGTTTGCGTCTTGGACGGCGTCGTGCCCAGCTAAACGATCACGTTCCTGACCCAAAACGCGACTCAAGGCGCAAAAGGTTCTCCCTGCGAGCCCGCGGCGGCAAGCCGTCCTCGAGGCTGCGCCGGCGGGCGCCCGAGGTGCTGACTGAGCCCGAGGCAATCGAGCTGATCAAGGGCTACCGCTGCTTGTGCCCGCCCCACGAGAGCACCGACAACGGCCCCATCGGGTTGCTTTCGTGCGCCCGAGCGGTGGTAGTCGCGACCGGAGGCTTCGGGGGCTGCGAGACGACGTGCGTTACATGCGCGTCCGTCAGATGCGCGATCCGCTCGGGCAGCCCGGTGTGCAGCCACTTGGAGGAGCCCATCGGCAGGGTCGAGACGACGATCTCGTCATAGCGCCTCGGATCCCACGCTTCGCTGACGGCGACGATCGCGTCGCTCGCGCCGACACTGCCGTCGACCTCGAGCCCGCGGGCGCGCAGAAGCTCGATCGCCGCGGCCAACTGCGCGTGCGCGGCGACGCGCCCACCGGCGAGCGCGGGCACGATCAGCGTGAAGGCAACTGACCCGCGCTCGGCGCGGGCGGTCAAGACGCTCACGAGTTCAGAGGAGGTCGCGGTGACGTTCGCGACGACGAGCACATTCGCTCTCCACTGCATGGTCACCTCCACGCAACGACTGGGCCTATAGGTCGATCAAAAGTTAGCACGATGGGTCTTGAGCATCGAAGGCAACATCGCGCCGACGGACATCGTTTCGTTGCCGGGGGATGCGCCGCTCGTGTTGGCAACCTACTTCGCCTCGTTCGTCGTACAGTGCGCCTGTCGCTGCTGGTCGCGGATTTGTCCGAGTTGCCCGAGCGTCAGCGCGGGGCGTTGGTGATGCGGGAGTTGAGCGGCCTCTCTCACGAGGAGATCGCTTTCGCGCTCGGAACGTCGGTGGGCGCGGCGAAGCAGACAATCTTCGAGGCTCGCCGGTCATTGCTCGAGTTCAGGGAGGGCCGGGCGATGGTGTGTGAACATGTCCGGCGAACGATCTCCGATGCTGATGGGCGCGCTCTGCGCGGCCGGCGGGTGCGCGCGCATCTGCGCGACTGTTCTGGTTGTGCTGCGTTCGCGGCGGCGATCCCCGCGCGCGGCGCGGATTTGCGCGCGATCGCGCCGCCGCTGCCGGCGGTCGCTGCCGCGGGGCTGTTTGCTCGTTCGCTAGGAGCGGGCTCGGGGCACGGCGGGGCGAGCGCTGGCGGGTTGGCTGCGGGCGCTGCCGGTAAGACCGTCGGAGTGGCGTTCGCCGCGAAGGCGATCGCTGGCGTCGCGATCGTCGCGATCGTCGCGACCGCGACGGTTGGTGTCACCGGAGTTCTGAGGCACACGGTGCACACCACGCGCCAGCCACCGGCGACACGCACCGCTCCGACCCGACATGCCGGCACCGCACCCCGCGGTGCGAACCCCGGATCCTCGACACTTGCCCCAGCGGGCGATCGCGCGACACGCCGGACCGCGTGCCGTCGGCCTTCAACCACGGAGCACCCCTCCGAGCACGAGCTCGCGTTTAGCTGGTCAAGGTCCCGCTGCGGCGAGCGGCGGCGGCGGCTCCGGCGTGGCACATAACGGCATGGGCGCTCGCGGGCTGTCCTCGGTCCATCCTCACGGCATGCCCACTCGCGGTGTTCCAGGCAACCGGCCCGGTAGCGCTGGCTCGCGCGGCGCGCAGCATCCCAGTGGCCCTCCGGCGTCCAACCCAGCCGCTGGTCGGTCAAGCACACCGGCCGCTGGTCGGTCAAGCACACCGGCCGCTGGTCGGCCGAGCGCACCGAGCGCCGGGCAGATAACCACGCCGCGCGCCGGGCAGCCAACGACGCCCGTCAGCAGGGTGCCGGGTACGGCAGCCGGTAGCACGGCGGGCATCTCCACGGCACCGGCCACGTCATCACCGAGCGCTCCGGCCACCCCCCTTTCGGGGTCGGGTCAGACACTTTCGCGGGCGGGCTGAACATGGACCCTGACTTTTGTCGCGCTGGCGCGTAATAAGGATCTGAGAAAGGCGAACCTGTCGTGAGGCAGGGGCGCAAAACCAGGGACCTGACCGTGGATTGGTCAGATCGTCCAGTTGCCCCAAACAGGAGGCACGATGAGAATCCACACCAAACTCGCATTGCTCACCGCCACGATGGCGATGAGCGCGGCCCCGGCGCTGGCAACCGGCCCCCCGAGCGGCACCCCGATCCCGCCCAACCCGGGAACCGCGAACATGCCCGCCAACCCCGGCAGCCAGGGGACGTCGCACAAGCCGGCGACCCCCGGTCC
>JALYTU010000493.1 GCA_030854125.1 Actinomycetota bacterium
GCGGCGAACTGCGCGTTGGTGGTCCACACCTTCTGGCCGTT
The DNA here is from genome assembly GCA_030854125.1 of Actinomycetota bacterium. Classification (GTDB taxonomy): domain Bacteria; phylum Actinomycetota; class Thermoleophilia; order Solirubrobacterales; family Solirubrobacteraceae; genus Palsa-465. The sequence continues at coordinate 42 of JALYTU010000493.1, forward strand.
AAGCGTCCAGCCCCCCCCATCGTTCTGGCGCGCGCGCGTCTGAACGGCGGCCAGGTCAGAGCCGGCGCCCGGCTCAGAGAACATCTGACACCAGACCTCGTCCCCATGGAGCATCGGGCCCAGGTAACGGCTCTTCTGCTCCTCCGAGCCGTGCGCGATCAGACACGGTCCCAGCATCCCGATCCCGATCACGTCCAGGATCCCAGGCACACCGGCCCGCTCGATCTCCTGATTGACGGTCACCTGCTCAATCGGCCCCTGCCCGCGCCCGCCGACCTCGACCGGCCAGGTCACCGCGGCCAGCGCGGCCTCGGCGAGCTTGCGCTGCCAGGCACGGCGCGCATCGACGTAGCTCTGATCCTCGTAGGACCCCTGGCGGGCCGGCGCCTGAGACTTGTGCTCGTCCAGCCACGCCCGCGCCTCAGCGCGGTAGGCCGCCTGTTCGGGGGTGTCGTTCAGGTCCACGCGGATCTCCTCGGTCGCTCTCAGGTGAATCGGGATTCACGATCCTACCGAGATGCCCGGCCGGGCCAGGCTGCGCGGACGACCAAGGGCTGACCCCGGCGAGCGGCGCGCAGCGCCACCCGCCGGAGCGCCCGCTCAAGCTACTTCTTGGAGTCGCCGTTCTCTTGGGGAACGTCGAGGTCGGCCAGCTCCTCGGCGAAGCCGAGTGAGGACGAACCGCCGTTGCCGATGTTCTCCAGATCGGAGAGATCGGGCTCAAGCCCGCCGGCGAACCCGCCCAGCGACTCGCCGTCGGTGAGGCCGAGCTCGGCCGCGAGATCGTCGTGATCGAGCAGACCGACCTCATCGATGCCGCGGGGCAGCGGCTCCGACGGCTCGATCTCGATCCGCCGGTAGCGCTTGAGCCCCGTTGCGGCTGGGATCAGCTTGCCGATGATGACGTTCTCCTTGAGACCGTTGAGGCGATCGATCTTGCCCTCCAGCGCCGCGTCGGTCAGCACCTTGGTCGTCTCCTGGAAGGAGGCCGCCGACAGGAACGAGTCCGTGTTCAGCGACGCCTTGGTGATCCCGAGGATGATCTCCTCGGACTGAGCGGGCTCACCGCCGGCGTCCATTACGCCCTGGTTGATCTTCGCGTAGTCATTGCGATCCACGAACACGCCCGGAAGCAGATCGGTGTCGCCCTTCTGGTCGACCCGGACCTTCTTGAGCATCTGCCGGACGATGATCTCGATGTGCTTGTCGTTGATGTCCACGCCCTGGGACTTGTAGACCTCCTGGACCTCACGGACGAGGTACAGCTCCGTGGTGGTTCGCCGGTCCTGGGGGGTCTTGCCGCCGAACGCGAGCAGGTCATGTGGGTACAGCGAGCCCTCGTTCAGCTGCTGACCGATGGCGACCTTCTGGCCGTCCTCGACGTAGAGCAGCGTGCGCCGCGGGAACGTCTCCCGATGCTCCTCGCCGCCCTCGTCGGTGATCACCACGGTGATCGCCCGCTCGGAGTCCTCGATCGTCACCTTGCCATCGACCGTGGCCATCTTGGCCAGGCCCTTGGGCTTGCGGGCCTCGAACAGCTCGACGACGCGGGGCAGACCGTGCGTGATGTCCGCGCCGGCGACGCCGCCGGTGTGGAAGGTCCGCATGGTCAGCTGGGTTCCCGGCTCACCGATCGACTGAGCGGCGATGATGCCGACCGCGTCTCCGATCTGGGCCAGGTTGCCCGTCGCCATCGAGCGGCCGTAACAGGCCTGGCAGACGCCGGTGGGCGCCTCGCACTTGAGCACCGAGCGCACCTTGACGGTGATCACGTTGCCCTTCTCGGTGTCCTCTCGCCAGGCCTCGACCAGCTCGGCCAGCTCGGCCCGATCGATCTCCTGGCCCTTCTGGACCATCACCCGTCCGCGTTTGGTGGCCAGCTCCACGGCGGCCACGCGGCCGACGAGGTCGGTGTTGATCTCATCGGTGGGACGCAGGCGCCGTGTCTCGGGATCGATCTCGAGCTGGAACACCGGGCTCTCGATGTAGTCCTCGGTGCCACAGTCCTCGGCGCGGATGATCACGTCCTGAGAGACGTCGACCAGACGCCGGGTGAGGTATCCGGAGTCAGCAGTGCGCAGCGCCGTGTCGGCCAGCCCCTTGCGAGCGCCGTGGGTCGAGATGAAGTACTCGAGCACCGTCAGGCCCTCCATGAAGTTGGCCTTGATCGGACGCTCGATGATCTCGCCCTTCGGGTTGGCCATCAGACCGCGCATCCCGGCCAGCTGACGGATCTGCGAGAACGAACCACGGGCACCGGAGTTGGCCATCATGAAGATGGGGTTCATCTCGTCCAGGTGGGCGTAGAGCGCCTCGCCGACCTCGTTGGTGGCGCGATCCCAGAGACCGGTGACGGCCTCATGGCGCTCCTCCTCGGTGATCTCCCCGTCGTCGTACTGGGCCTCGATCGTGGCCAGCTCCTTGTCGTAGCGAGCCAGGATCTCCGGCTTGGACGGCGGCGTCTGCACGTCGTTCTTGGAGACGGTCACGCCCGCGCGGGTCGCGTACTCGAAGCCGACGTCCTTGAAGGCGTCCAGTACCTGCGAGATCGACGGGGCCCCGTAGGCCTGCACGAGATCGTCGACCAGCTTGGTCGTGTCCTTCTTCTTCATCGAGCGGTTCATGAACTCGTACGCGCTGGGGTCGAACTGGTCGCCCAGGGCTTCGATCAGCGCGCGCTCGATCTTCTCGTTGTAGATGATCCGGCCGACGGTGGTCAGCAGGTGGCCCTCACGCCCGATCGGCCGGTACTCGGCCAGATCGTGCAGACCGACGATGCGATGCTCGTAGGACCACTCCGCCTCCTGGGCGGTGCGGTACACGTGCGGACGCTTCTCAAGCGTCGAGCGGTCCAGCTCCTGGAGCAGCTTCTCCTCGGGCCCGTAGGTCAGGTAGTAGGCGCCGAGCACCATGTCCTGAGCCGGCGTCGCCAGCGGTGCGCCGTGAGCCGGGGAGAGGATGTTGTTCGCCGACAGCATCAGGATCCGGGCTTCGGCCTGAGCCTCGGCCGAGAGCGGCAGATGCACCGCCATCTGATCGCCGTCGAAGTCGGCGTTGAACGCGTGGCAGACCAGGGGATGGACCTGGATCGCCTTGCCCTCGACGAGGATCGGCTCGAACGCCTGGATACCGAGGCGATGCAGCGTCGGTGCGCGATTGAGCAGCACCGGATGCTCGTGGATGACCTCCTCGAGCACGTCCCAGACCTCGGGGATCATCGAGTCGACCATCTTCTTGGCCGCCTTGATGTTCTGC
>JALYTU010000036.1 GCA_030854125.1 Actinomycetota bacterium
ATCAACGTGTACACCGAGCTCCACTGCCACTCCGCCTTCTCGTTTCTGGATGGGGCCTCGCTGCCCGATGAGCTGGTGCCGACCGCCCTGAGGCTCGGGTACGGCGCCATGGCGCTCACCGACCACAACACGGTGTCGGGCTCGATGGAGTTCGCGGTCTCCGCACGGGCGCTGGGCCTGCGCCCGATCCATGGCGCCGAGCTCGATCTCGACGATGGGCGCCACCTCACCCTGCTGGTCGCCGATGCGCAGGGGTGGTCCAATCTCTGCCGGGTCCTCACTCGCGCACACGCGCACACGCGCGAGGGGCGCCCGGGAGCGCCGGCCGGTGCGCCCGAGATCTCACTCCAGACGCTTCTCGAGCACGCCGAGGGCCTGGTCTGCCTGAGCGGCTGCGCGCTGCGGGGAGTCCACGACGAGCCGACCCTGCTGCGGTTGCGCGAGGCGTTCGGGATGGCGCGGCTGCGGGTCGAGCTGCAGCGCCCCTTCCTGCGCGATGACCGGGCTCGCAACCGCCGTCTGAGCTCACTGGCCGACCGGCTCGGGCTCGCCTGTGTGGCGACCGGCAACGTCCACGCCCACGCGCGCTCGCGGGCGCCGCTGCAGGATGCCTTCGTGTCCCTGCGCAACCACACCACGCTGGACGCGTCCGAGCCCGTGCGCCGCGGCAACTTCAGCCATGTGCTCGCCGCTCCCGAGGTGATGGCGGCCCGGTTCGCCGAGCACCCCAAGGCGGTGGCCGAGACCACGCGCCTGGCCGAGATGCTGCACTTCGACCTGCGCAGTGACCTCGGCTACCGCTACCCGGGCGCCGAGGACGAGACCGCGATGCGCTCGCTGTCTGAGCTGTGTGAGGTGAGGATCCGCGATCGCTACGCGAGCGCACCGGCCGCGATCCGCGAGCGGGCCGAGGGCCGGCTGGAGGAGGAGAAGCGGATCATTGCGGCGCTGCACCTCCCCGGGTTCTTCCTCCTGCACCATGACATGCTCGAGCTCGCTCGCGAGGTCGCCGCCGAGGTGCGCGGTCCGGACACGGCGCGGGCGCTGCTGCCCCCCGGCCGGGGCCGGGGCTCGAGTGTCTCCTCGATCGTCTGTTACCTGACGGGTCTCTCGCACGTGGACCCGATCGCCAACGAGCTGTTGATCGGGCGCTTCCTCAACGAGGAGCTGACCTCGCTGCCCGACATCGACCTCGACTTCCCGCGCGACATCCGCGAGCGGCTGATCCCGCGCGTGCACGAGCGCTATGGCCATGACCGCTCGGCGCTGGTCGCGGCCTTCCCGACCTTCCGCGCCCGGGGAGCGATCCGCGAGCTCGGCAAGACGCTGGGGTTGCCGCCGGGCGAGATCGAGCGGGTCGCGAGGGGCAGTGAGGGCTGGGATGCCCGTGACGTCGGGCAGGACATCGAGAGCGCCGGCCGGCGGGGCCCGACCGGCCGCTGGGCGTGGCTGGCGCGGCTGGCCGCCGAGGCCCACGGATTGCCCCGTCATCTCTCTCAGCACTCGGGCGGGATGATTGTCGCCACCCGGCCGCTGATCGACTGCTGTCCGATCGTCCCGGCGGCGATGGCGGGCCGTCAGATCGTCCAGTGGGACAAGGACTCATGTGCCGACGCGGGCTTTCTCAAGATCGATCTGCTCGGCCTCGGGATGCTCTCGGCGGTCGAGCGAGCCGTCGAGCTGATCGCCCGCACCCGCGGCGAGCGCATCGACCTCAGCCGGATTCCCTATGACGATCCCGCGACCTACGAGTGCATCCAGAACGCGGACACCACCGGGGTCTTTCAGATCGAGAGCCGGGCCCAGATGCAGTCACTGCGCCGGACGCGCCCCGAGACGCTCAAGGACATCACCGTGCAGGTCGCGATCGTGCGGCCGGGACCAATTCAGGGTGGGGCGGTCAACCCCTACATCGAGCGCCGCCAGCGGCTGCGCGAGGACCCCTCCTACCAGGTCCCCTACGAGCATCCGGTGCTGGCCGAGGTGCTGGGGGAGACGCTGGGCACGATCATCTTCCAGGACCAGGTGCTCGAGGTGTCGATCGCCTTCGCGGGGTTCAGCGTCGGCGAGGCCGAGGGGCTGCGCCGGGCGATGAGCCGCAAGCGCTCCGAGGCGGCGATCCAGGCCTACCATGAGCGCTTCGTCGCCGGCGCGCAGCGCAAGCACGGAGTCGACGCCGAGACCGCCGAGCGGGTGTTCGCGATGGTCAAGGGCTTCTCGGGCTTCGGCTTCCCCAAAGCGCACGGAGCCGCCTTCGGGCTGCTCGCCTACCAGTCGACCTGGCTGCGGGTCCACTACACGCCCGAGCTGCTCTGCTCGCTGCTCAACGAGCAGCCGATGGGCTTCTATCCCCCCGATGCGCTCGTCCACGAGGCCCAGCGCCGCGGGATCGAGGTTCTGGCGCCGGACGTCAACGAGAGCGGACTGGAGTGTGATGTCGAGCTGGCCGGCCCCACCGCGGTTGCGGCCGGGGTGCCCTTGGGTCGGGTGCGGATCGGGCTCGGCTACGTGCGCGGGGTGCGCGCCGAGGCGGTCTCCCAGCTGGTCGCGGCCCGGGAGGTGGGAGGGCGATTCCGTGGGCTGGCCGACCTCGCCTCCCGCGCGGGTGCGGGCACGCCGGCGCTGGAACTGCTGGCCTGGTCCGGGGCGTGTGACCGCCTGGTGGAGGGGATCGATGGCACCGGTGCCGTTCGCAACGGCGCGGCACGGCGGATCGCGCTCTGGCAGCTCGGTGTCACCGCTCCCGGGCGCAAGGTCCCCGGCGGCACTCAGCTTGCGCTGCCGCTCGACCTCCCCGCTCCCCCCACGCTGCGGTCCCTGTCGGAGTGGGAGGGGATGCTGGCCGACTACGCCGTCACCGGCCTGACCGCAGGCACCCATCCGCTCGCGCTGCTGCGCTCGCGGCTGCCCGCCGGGGCGGTGACCAGCCGCGACCTGGAGACGCTGCCCCACGGGCGGCGGGTGCGGATGGGGGGAATGGTGGTGGCGCGGCAGCGGCCCGGGACGGCCGGAGGGGTCGTGTTCATCCTGCTCGAGGACGAGCACGGGACGATCAACCTGATCGTCCCGCCCCGGGTCTATGAGCGTCATCGGTTGCTGGTCCGGACCGAGCCGCTGATCCTGGCCTCCGGCAAGCTCGAGAAGCTCGCCGCCGCGGGTGGGGCGATCAACGTGCTCGTGGACCGGATCGCCGCGATCGACGCCCCGGATCAGATCCTGGCCGAGGTCAAGGACTTCTCGATGCTCGACGAGCAGGTGCGCCGGGGACTGGCCGCACAGAATGCCGGCGAGGCACATCCCGCCACCGGCGCCGAGGCGGAGGACTTCCGCGCCGTCGCCCCACCGGTGATGAGCTTTGCCTCCGGGCGGCGCCGGTGAACTCGGCGGATCATCCTCCCGCCGGGGGCTATATGGTTCGCTCGCGTGCTAGCAGTCGCAGCGTTCATCGCTTTCTGGGTCGTTCTCGGGTTCGGCCTGTTCTTCGTGGCCGCCCGCGGCGGGCTCGGCGGTGCGCGGGCGGCGATCTCGCCAGACTCGCGCCGCGCGGGCCGCGTGCTCGGCGCCCTGTTCACGGTGATCGCGCTCGGGTTCGGGATCGCCTTGCCCGTCGCTCTGCTGGTGGGCAACAAGGACAATGCCCAGGGCCAGATCGCCGGGTTCAAGCTCAACCCTCGTGAGAAGGCCGGCGAGCAGCTGTTCGGGAGTCACTGCGGGGTGTGCCACACCCTTTCGGAGGCCAACGCGATCGGCAAGGTGGGACCCAACCTGGACATGCTCAAGCCGCCCGCGTCGCTCGTGCTCCACACGGTCAACTACGGCTGCCTGCCCAACGCCCCGTCGGGCTCAGACGAGCAGTGCCTCGGCCAGGGCGTGATGCCGGCCAACATCGTCGAGGGCTCCGACGCCCAGAACGTGGCCGAGTACGTCGCTCGCGTCGCCGGTCGCCAGTAGCTTTCCCCAGGTTTCGGCCGGTTTGCGCAGCGACCGACACAGCGTCGGCGGGCGCTGTTAGAGTCGCGTCGCGCAAGCCACGAAAGGGAACGGTCTGATGTCGCGATCAGTCACGGCGGTGGCAACGGCAGTGCCGCACGCGGGCGGCGGCGAGGATGATCAGCCTCGTTCGCTGAGCGCCGGGGGCGCGCCCGCTCGCGATCGCGATCGTGAGCAGCGACGTGCGTCCCGTGCCGCCGCGCGCGACCAGCGCACCCGGCGCAGCCGCGACGAGCCGCCCGTACGCGCTGAGGGGGCCTACCTGATGGAGCCCCCGCCCGAACGGGGACAGGCGGGGCGTCACACCGTCACGATCACCGGCCGCGGCGCCGAGGCGTACACGTCGCGTCGCGGCACGCGCACGTCAACCGCCCAGCGCCACCAGGCGATCCGCCGTCATGAGCGGGACGGCTTCCGTCCGGATCGGGTCGCCATGTGGGCGGTCATGCTCGGCGTGCTGCTGATGCTCGCCGCCGCGGCCAGCTCGCATGCCGCGGTGCTCGCGCATCCCCTGCTGGCCCACTGACCCGCCGACTGGCCCGCTGTCCAGGGTCACGCCGGGAGGCCGGCGACCCATGACCGTCTCGGTGCCGGCGCACTCGCCCCTACATTCGGTAACGAAATTCGCTACAGAATGTTTGAGTTGATCCGCGAGGGGTAAGCTTACGTACTGTAAGCAGCGAACCTGAAGGCCCAGCATCTCCTTCAGAGCGCCTTTCCTCCCCCCAGAGACCTTGCGAGGGTCCGCCATGAAGACTGCCATGAGCCGTTTCCAGATCCACGACGATCTCACCGCGCCCGAGGGCTCGGTCGCCGTTCTCCGAGGAGCTCTCTCCTCGGGCGGTCAGCTGCCCAATTTTCTCGGCGTCCTCGCCGGGTCCCCGGCGGCCCTGCGCGGGTACGCCCGGTTTCGCTCCGAGCTGCGTCATGGCCGGCTGACGGCGTCCACGCTCGAGCGAATCGCACTCGCCGTGGCCGAGTACTACCAGTCGGGGCCGGGGATCGCGACGCACTCCCGAACCGCCCGGCTGTCCGGGCTCGCCCTCGACGAGGTGGCGCTGGCCCGGGAGTTCGACTCCCACGACAACCGCGAGGCCGCGCTGCTGCGCTATCTCCAGGCGGTGCTGGTCGACCGCGGCCGGCCGCCCATGTATCTGCACGAGGAGGCCCGCGAGGCCGGCTGGTCTGACGAGGAGATCCTCGAAGCGATCGCCGCCGTCACCGTTGAGAGCTTCACGGCGATGGTCAACGTCGCCGGGGAGGTTCCGGTCGACGGTTCGATCGAGGCCACCCGCGCGCTGGAAGCGGCCTGAGTCCGGCGGGCCGCGATCGCCAACCACTAAGCTGACTGGATGGCCGCTTCGGAGGAGACCGCCAGCGGATTTCACACGCACGCCAACTGCTGCCCGCTCTATCACGAGGCCGTCGAGCTCGTCGGCCGCCGCTGGACGGGGGCGATCCTGAGCGTGCTGATGGACGGTCCGCTGCGCTTTTCAGAAGTCGCGGCGTCGATCCCCGAGCTGTCAGACCGGCTGCTCTCCGAGCGGATGAAGGAGCTCGAGGCTCGCGGCATGGTCGAGCGAACGGTCCTGGCCGGGCCGCCGTTGCAGGTCCACTACGAGCTCTCGACGATGGGTCATGAGCTCGAGCCGGCTCTGGGCGAGCTCCAGGTGTGGGCGCAGCGTTGGCTGGGCGATCACCCGGCCACCTCCTCCTGACCAGCCGCGCTCACCGCCCGCGCCGTGAACCCTCAGAGACGGCCAGAGCGCCGCCGGCTGCCGTTCTGCCAGCGCACGGTTGTGCCGTTCAGCCGCAGCGAGCCGGGTTCGATCGCGTTCCCGGTGTCCAGCCGATGCACGGTCGCGCCCGCCGCAGCGTAGACCGCGGTGCTCTGCGCGTGGCGAACGATCGAGCTCGAATGTGCGACCCAGGCGACATCGCCCGTGCCATCGGCGGCGATCGCCGTCACGGTGGTGTAGCTCTCCGGACCGGCGGTACTCACCGCCGGGTGGGTGAGGAGCGTGTGCCCATCGGTGAGCCGCTGGACGCGCACGATGCTGCTGCCGGTGTCCACCCCGCAGGTCTGGGCTCCGAAGGCCGCCAGCCGCCCGGCCACCGTCACCGCCTGGACCTGAACCGAACGGATGCAGAGGTTCGTCGTGCCCAGCGCGACACGCCGGCCGCCCCCGCCTGCCGCGCAGCCGTAGACGAGCCGGCCGACCGCGTACACGCGAGCTGACCCCGATGCGGCCAGGGTGCGAGCCCCGGTCGGACCGCACGGCGCCGCCGGAGTCGAGGTCGTGACGGCCGCTGCACTGCCGGCGCTGATCACGCCGACGGCCACGATCGAGGCGATGATTCGGCTCATCGACGCCACGATAACGCCCCCGGGACGCGCGGACGCGCCGCTCAGTAACGTTGCGCAGCCATGCCCGACCGCCCGCTGACCGCCGACGACGTTCTCGCGATCGTGGCCGAGCAGGGAATCCGCTTCATCCGCATGTGGTTCACCGATGTCCTCGGCCAGCTGAAGGCCTTCTCGATCAACGTCACCGAGCTCCCGGACGCCTTCGAGAGCGGCATGGGCTTTGACGGCTCGTCGATCACCGGCTTCAACGCGATCGAGGAGTCCGACATGATCGCGATGCCCGATCCGACCACATTCATCGCGCTGCCCTGGCGGCCCGATGAGGCGGGCGTCGCGCGGATGTTCTGCGACATCCTCACCCCCGAGCGCACGCCGTATGAGGGTGATCCGCGCCACGTGCTGCGCCGGGCGGTGCAGCGCGCCGAGCGGATGGGCTTTGACCACTTCTACGTCGGACCCGAGCTCGAGTACTTCTACTTTCGCGACAGCAAGTCGACCGAGGTGCTCGACGAGGGGGGCTACTTCGATCTGACCACGCTGGACGCCGGGTCCGACCTGCGCCGTGAGACCGTGCTCGCGCTGGAGCAGCTGGGGATCCACACCGAGTACACCCACCACGAGGTTGGGCCCAGCCAGCACGAGATCGACATGCGCTATGCGGACGTCATGAAGATGGCCGACGACTGCATGACCTACCGGATCACGGTCAAGGAATACGCGATGAAGTACGGCCTGCATGCGACCTTCATGCCCAAGCCGCTGTTTGGCGAGAACGGTTCCGGGATGCATACGCATCAGTCGCTGTTCCGAGGCGAGACCAACGCCTTCTTCGATCCCGACGATCAGTACTTCCTGTCGGACGTCGGCAAGGCGTTCATCGCCGGTCAGCTGCGCCATTCGCGGGAAATCTGCTCGATCTTTGCGCAATGGGTGAACTCCTATAAGCGGCTGGTGCCCGGATTCGAGGCGCCGGTTTACGTTGCCTGGTCACGCCGCAACCGCTCCGCGCTGGTGCGCGTTCCCCTCTATCACCCCGGCAAGGAACATGCGACGCGGATGGAGCTGCGCTGTCCGGACCCGGCGTGCAACCCGTACCTGACCTTCGCCGTTCTGCTCCAGGCCGGCCTGGAGGGAATCGAGCACGGCTACGAGCTGCCTGACCCGATGGAGCGCAACCTCTACCACCTGTCTCCCGACGAGCGCCGCCGCCTGGGCATCGATCAGCTCCCGGAGACGCTCGGCGAGGCGATCGAGCTGACCGCCCAGTCCGAGCTGGTCCTGCGCACCCTCGGGGAGCACACGTTCAACCGCTTCATCGAGATCAAGCGCCAGGAGTGGGACGACTATCGCGTCCAGGTCACGCCCTGGGAGCTGCGGCGCTACCTGCCGGTGCTGTGATCGGCCGCCGAACGCTTACCTGAGCTCGGTCGCCGCGCCGAGCGCGGCCGCGAGCTCGCCGGGATCGGTGACGGGGGCCCGGCAGCTGAAGTGCTCGCAAACGTAGGCGGCCGGCCGCCCGTTGACCGTGCCGCGGCCCTCCAGCAGCGCGATCCCGTCGCCGGCGCCTCCGGCGAGCACGAGGCGGGGCGAGTACCGTTCGCGGACGATCGCCGCCAGCACGTCTGCGTCCGGGCCGCTGCCGACGATCGCCACCTCGCGGACGTCCGCGAGATGGAAGGCAAAGGCCTGCAGGGCGTGGCCGAAGGCGAGCGGGTGGCGCCCGGCGATCGGGGCGAGCAGGCGGAGCACGCCGACGGCGTGGGCTTCGTATTCGGCGTCGCCGGAGATGCGCGCCAGCCGCAGCAGACCGAGCGCCGCGGCCGAGCTGCCGGAGGGGATCGGCGAATCCTCGAGGTCCTTGCGGCGGCTAAAGGACAGCTCGCGATCGGCGGCGGTGGTGAAGAAGCCGCCATTCTCCGGATCGGCGAAGCGCTGGATGATCGTGTCGGCCAGGCCACGCGCCTCCGCGTACCAGCGGGGCTCGAAGGTCGCCTCGTAGAGCGCGGTGAGGGCCTGCATCAGGAAGCTGTGGTCCTCGAGGTAGGCCTCGATCCGGCCCTCGCCGTCCTTCCACGTCCGCAGCAGCCGCCCCTCGCCGTCGCGCAATTCGGTGAGCACGAACTGTGCGCCGGCCCGGGCAGCGTCGACGTAGTCGGGGCGTGACAGCGCGGCTCCCGCTTCGGCCAGCGCCGTGATGATCAGCGCGTTCCACCCGCACAAGCGCTTGTCGTCGAGTCCAGGCCCGACCCGCCGCGCCCGCGCGGTCAGCAGCCGTTCGCGGATCTCGGCGCGTTGCGCGGGCTCAGGGCCGCGGGCCTCGAGCACGTTGGCGCCCTCGAAATTGCCCGACTCGGTGGCGCCGAAGTAGGCCATCGCCGGCTCGGCGAGGTCCCCGAGCACCGCGCGCAGCTCGTCGGCGGTCCAGACGTAGAACTTGCCCTCCACGCCCTCGGAGTCGGCGTCCAGCGCGGCACAGAAGCCGCCCTCCGGTCCCCGCAGTTCGCGCAGTGCCCAGTCCAGGGTCTCCTCGCACGCGCGCCGCAGCAGCGGGTCACCCGAGACCTCGAAGCCGTGCAGGTAGGCGCGGGCCAGCAGCGCGTTGTCGTAGAGCATCTTCTCGAAATGCGGCACGGTCCAGGTGGGATCGACTGCGTAGCGCGCGAAGCCGCCCCCGATCTGGTCGTTGATGCCCCCGCAGGCCATGGCGCGCAGCGTCCCCAGCGACATCTCCGTCTCGCCCTGGCCGAGCAGGAACTCGATCACCGAGGACATCGGGAACTTCGGCGCCCGGGCAAAGCCACCGTTGACGGCGTCATAGCTCGAGCGCAGGCCGGTGATCGCCTCCTGCAGGATCGCCGGGGTGACCGGATCCGCCGAGGCGCGCATCCGGGCGCTGGCGCCGATCGAGCCGAGCACCGAGGCGCCGGAACGCCGGACCTCGTCACGCTGGGTGTCCCAGGCCGTGGCCACCGCCTCGAGCACCGCCCGCCAGCTCGGTAGGCCGTGACGGGACTCGGGTGGGAAGTAGGTCCCGACGTAGAACGGCGCCTGCTCAGGAGTCAAAAAGGCGTTCAGCGGCCAGCCGCCCTGCCCGGTCATCGCCTGGCAGGCCTCCATGCAGACCGCGTCGACGTCCGGACGTTCCTCGCGGTCGACCTTGATGCAGACGAAGCTGTCGTTCATGTACGCCGCGATCTCGGGGTCCTCGAAGGACTCGCGCTCCATCACGTGACACCAATGGCAGGCTGAGTAGCCGATCGAGACCAGCAGTGGACGCTGCTCGCGGCGGGCTCGCCTCAGCGCCTCCTCACCCCATGGGTGCCAGTCCACGGGGTTGTCCTGGTGCTGGCGCAGGTACGGTGAGGTCTCGGCGGCGAGGCGATTTGGCACGACGTCCACACTAGTGTGGACGCTCAATCGGCTTGCCCGCGAGTGCCCAAGAGCCAAGGAGTCAACGTGTCAGACCGTCGTGAGCCCGTGAACGCCCCCAACGCCCCGGCGGCGGTTGGTCCCTACGTCCACGCCGTCAAGGCCGGTGGTCTGCTGTTCTGCTCGGGCCAGATTCCGTTGGACCCCCGGACCGGGGACATGGTCGGCGCGACGCCGGCTGATCAGGCGGGGCGCTGTCTGGAGAACCTGGCCGCCGTCTGTCAGGCGGCCGGGACGACCCTGGGTGAAGCGGTCAAGGTGACGATCTACCTGACGGACATGACTGCGTTCGCGTCGGTCAACGAGGTCTACGGATCGTTCTTCGAGTCCCAGCCGCCGGCCCGCGTCGCGATCGGCGTGGCGGCGCTGCCGCGTGGCGCCCAGGTCGAGATTGACGCGGTGGTGGCACTTGGGGACTGATACCCGGTCGCTCTCAGCGACGGTCACCATCGATGACATCCACCGCGCAGCGGCGGCGGGGCGCGGGGTGATCCGCGAGACCCCGGTGCTCAGCTCCCGGACGGTGGCCGAGCGCACCGGAGTCGCGGTCGCCCTGAAGGCCGAGAACCTTCAACGCACCGGGTCGTTTAAGATCCGCGGGGCGCTGGCCAAGATCGCCTCGCTGTCCGATCCCGAGTGCGCCCGCGGTGTCGTTGCGGGCAGCGCCGGCAACCACGCCCAGGCGGTCGCCTACGCCGCCCGTGCGCGTGGCGTGCACTGCGAGGTGTTCATGCCCGCCGCGGCGCCGATCGCCAAAGCGGAGGCCGCGACCGCGCTCGGTGCTCAGGTGCATCTGGTCGGCGCCACGGTGGATGACTCGCTGGCTGCCGCCCAGGAGCGCGCGGACTCGGGTGGGCTGGCCTTTTTGCATCCGTTCAACGACCCCGAGGTGATCGCCGGGCAGGGCGGCCTCGGTCTGGAGCTGCTCGCTCAGGTCCCCGATCTCGCCCGTGTGCTCGTTCCGCTCGGCGGCGGCGGACTGCTGTCGGGGACCGCAATTGCGATCAAGTCCGCCCGCCCCGATGTCGAAATGATCGGCGTCCAGGTCGAGACCTGCGCACCCTTCCCGGGATCGCTGCGCGCCGGCGAGCCGGTGGCGGTCAATTCGGTGCTGACGATCGCCGACGGGATCGCGGTCAAGCGCCCTGGGGCCCTCACCCTGGCCCTGATCAACCAATGGGTGGACCGAATCGTGGTCGTCGGCGAGGACCAGACGGCCGAGGCGATGGTCTTCCTGCTCGAGCGGGCCAAGCTCGTTGTCGAAGGCGCCGGCGCGGTCGGCGTCGCCGCGCTGCTCGCCGGGCACGTCGGTCCGCTGGCGGACGGCCGGTCGGGCGTTACCGCGATCGTCCTGTCGGGCGGCAACGTCGACCCGGGACTGCTCGCCCAGATCGCCCGCCGCCACGAGAGCCAGGCGGGTCGGCGCTCGGTGCTGCTGGCCCGCCTCCCGGACCGCCCAGGCTCGCTGGCACAGCTGCTGGCTCTGGTCGGGGAGCACGGCGCCAACCTGCTCGACGTGGAACACCTGCGGGAAGGGTTTGACCTCCACGTGCGCGAGAGCGCCGTCCAGCTCGTGGTCGAGACCCGCGGCGGCGGGCACGCCGCGCAGGTGATCGCCGCCGTGCGGGCGGCCGGCTACGACGAGCCGCGAGCTGTCCGG
>JALYTU010000494.1 GCA_030854125.1 Actinomycetota bacterium
GATCCGGTCGGCGGGTGGCGAGGTCCGCGAGGGCGCCACCGTCACCGGGGTGTCGATCCGCGGCGGTCGCGCGACCGGGGTCACCGTTGCCGGCGGCGACACGATCGCGGGCGGTGCCGTGGTGCTTGCGGCCGGACCGTGGACGGGCGAGCTACGGCTGCCGGCCCCGATCGCGTTTCGGCCCGTCAAGGGCCAGATCCTGCGCCTGCACGATCCGGCCGGCCCCGGGCTGCTGACCCGGGTGGTGCGGATGGGCTCCTCCTACGTCGTCCCACGGGGCGACGGCCGCTACGTGATCGGTGCGACCTCCGAGGAGCGCGGCTTTGACACCACGGTGACTGCGGGCGGCGTGTTCGAGCTGCTGCGCGACGCCTCCGAACTCGTCCCGGGGGTCTCCGAGCTCGTCCTGGACGAGTGCGCGGCCGGCCTGCGGCCCGGCACCTCGGACAACCTGCCGGTGCTCGGCCCCGCGGATGTACCCGGGCTGCACTGGGCGGCGGGGCACGGGCGCGGGGGGATCCTGCTGGCTCCGATCACCGCCGAGCTGGTGTGCGCGGGGCTATGCGATGCCGACGCGTCCTCCGAGGCACTTCAGGGCCTCGACGCCACCCCGTTTGCTCCACGACGCTTCGCGGCCGCTCCGGCCACGGTGGGGAGCCCGGCGTGAACGTCACCGTCAACGGCGAGGCCCGCCGGCTGAGCCCGGGCGCTACTGTCGCCAGCGTGCTGGCTCTGCTCGATGTCGCCCCGGGCGCACGGGGCGTGGCGGTCGCCCTCGACGGCGAAGTGGTGAGTCGGTCGCTGTGGGAGCAGACGCCGGTCGGCGAAGGCGCGCTGATCGAGGTCGTGGCCGCGATCCAGGGAGGCTGAGGAATGCCCGCGCTCGACCCGCTGCAGATCGCCGGCCGCGAGTTCGGCTCCCGGCTGATCCTCGGCACCGGCGGCTTTGCCAACCACGAGCTGCTGGCCCGGGCGTGCAAGGCCTCACGCGCCGAACTGTGCACGGTCGCCCTGCGCCGCCTCGATCCTGCCGCCCGCGGCTCGATCCTCGACGTCCTGCAGGCAGCCGGAGTGGAGGTCCTGCCCAACACGGCAGGCTGCTTCACCGCCCGCGATGCGGTCATGACCGCCCGGCTGGCCCGTGAGGCGTTCGGCACCGACTGGATCAAGCTCGAGGTCATCGGTGACGACCGCACGCTGCTGCCCGACGCGGTCGAGCTGGTGACCGCCGCCGAGGAGCTGGTCGACGAGGGATTCATCGTGCTCCCCTACACGACCGACGATCCGATCCTCGCCCGCCGACTGGAGGACATCGGGTGCGCCGCGGTGATGCCGCTCGGGTCGCCGATCGGCTCCGGGATGGGCATCCGCAATCCGTACAACATCGCGATCATCATCGAGCGTGCCGGCGTTCCGGTGATCCTCGACGCCGGGGTCGGGACCGCCTCGGACGCGGCGCTGGCGATGGAGCTCGGGTGCGACGCGGTCCTGTGCGCGAGCGCGATCTCGCGCGCCCACGATCCCGAGGCGATGGCCCAGGCGATCCGGCTCGCCGTCGACGGCGGTCGCCTGGCCCGGGGTGCGGGTCGCATCCCGCGCCGCCATTACGCGCAGGCCTCCACGGCCGAGGCGGGAATGCCCGACCTGCACTCCGACCTGGACGCGGGCAGTGTCCGATGACCGCCGATGCGGTGATCGACGGCTGGGAGGCGGCGTGGTCCGGCCATGTCGCCGCCGCCTTTGACGATGTCTGCGCGGCGGGCATCCAGTACGAGGATCCGCTCACCGACCAACCCCTGGCGGGCATGGAACAGCTCGCGGCCCACGCGACGCGACTGTGGTCAGGCTTCCCCGATGTCCGCCTGGAGAGCACCGGAGCGCGGCTCACCGACGGACGCTTCGTCGCTGCCCCGGGCAAGCTGCTGGGGACTCATCGCGAGCCACTCGAGGGCCTGCCGGCCACCAGCCGCTTCATCGTCGTGCACTGCATCTTCTACTGCGAGCTGCAGCACGACCGGCTGTACCGCGTGCGCGGCTTCTTTGACGTCTACGAGGCGGCGATGCAGCTGGGCGTGCTCCCGGCGCGCGGCACGCTCGGCGAGAAGGCGATGTTGATGCTGCGCGGCTTCGGGCTGAGGGCCGCGCGCGGGTGATCGTGACGCGCCACTTCCTCACCGGAGCCGAGCTGACCGCCCCTGAGCTCGACGCGCTGCTGACGCGAGCCGCGGAGCTCAAGGCGGCCCCGAGCGCTCCCGAGGTGCTGGCTGGACGCACGATCGCGCTGATCTTCCAGGCGCCTTCGACCCGCACCCGCGTCTCGTTCGAGGTGGGCGTGATCGAGCTCGGCGGCCATCCGATGATCCTGCGTCCCGACGAGCTGCAGATCAGCCGCGGCGAGTCGGTGCGCGATACGGCTCTCGTCCTCTCCCGCCATGTTGCCGCGATCGGGATCCGGACCGGGCCCGACGCGATCATCCAGGAGCTCGCCGTCCACGCCACCGTGCCGGTGTTCAACATGCTCACCGCCGGTCATCATCCGGTGCAGGCGCTCGCTGACCTGCTCACCCTGCGCGAGACCTTCGGCCAGTTGGACGGACTGACGCTCGCCTATGTCGGGGATGGCAACAACGTCGCCCGCTCGCTGGCCATCGCCGGGCAGCTGGCCGGGGTCGAGGTGCGGATCGCCGCACCCGAGGGCTATCAGCTCGAGCCTGTCGCGGACGCGATCCTCACCGACGATCCGCGCGAGGCGGTGCAGGGGGCCAACGCCGTCTACACCGACGTGTGGGTGAGCATGGGTGACGATCCCGCGACCGCGCAGGCGCGCCGTTCGGCGCTGGCCGGCTACCGGATCGACGACGAGCTGCTCGCCCACGCCGCGCCGGGCGCGATCGCACTGCACTGCCTGCCCGCCCACCCCGGGGAGGAGATCAGTGCCGAGGTGCTCTACGGCGAGCGGCAGCGGATCTGGGACCAGGCCGAGAACCGACGCCACGCGCAGAAGGCGCTGCTCGAGCTGCTCGCGGGCTGACCCGCGGCCGCAGGTGTTCCCCGCAGGCGGCGCAGTTCGGTTAGGCTCGCGCGAGCGTCAAGACGATTAGGAGCCCTGCCCTTCATGCCTGCCCCAAAGCGCTCGACCTCGAGCTCTCGTTCATCCTCCTCGGCCAAGCCGGCCGCCAAGCGCACCAGCGCGACGACCAAGCGCACCAGCGCGGCCGCCAAGCGCACCAGCGCCACGACCAAGCGCACCAGCGCCGCGGCCAAGAGCGGGGCCAAGGCCACCGCGA
>JALYTU010000495.1 GCA_030854125.1 Actinomycetota bacterium
CGCTTGACGCGCGCGACCTCCTCACGCCAGGCGACCAGGCGCGGACAGCGCCGGCACACGGTGATCTCCCCCTCGAGCGCCGCGAGGGCGGCAGGCGTGGCGGACCCGGGGGAGGTGCCCGCGCCGACGGGCGGCGTCACGGGCCGACGTCGGGAACCAGCGCCATGATCAGCCGCTCGATCACCGGCGCCAGTTCCTGCATCTCGGCCGGCACGCCGTTGCGCAGCTGGCGCGAGACGAGTTCGGCGATCGCTCCGACCACTGCGAACGCGTCGTGGGGAGACGCGAAGCGCCCGCTGAGTCCACGGCGCGCCGCCTCGGCGTTCTCGGCGTCGAGCACGGCGGCGAAGCGACCCAGCATCGTGTCGCGGTGCTGAGCGGCCCGGGGTCCGGCGCCGATGATCTCGACCAGCAGCGTCTGGGCGAACTCGGGATGCGCCGAGAGCGCACCGAGAAACGCTCGCGCCCCGGCGCGCATCCGCTCGCCGGCGTCCTGGGGCGCGCCCTGGGCGGCGCTGATCATCGACTCGGTGACCACCACGGCGGCAAGATCGAACAGCGCCAGGATGCACTCCTCCTTGTTGGCGAAGTGCTCGTAGAAGGTCGCCTTGGACATCCCGGCGGCACGGCTGATCGACTCCGAGCTGGCGCCGGCGTAACCGCGGCGCGCGAATTCGAACGCGGCAGCGCGCAGCAGCCGCTCACGCTGGAGCGGGAGGCGGACCTCCGGTGGCGGCGCGTGCCGGCCCCGCGCCGCCGTCATCGCAGCGCGCGGCCGTAGTGACGCTCGTAGTACTCCCGATAGGCACCTGAGCGGATCGGCTCCCACCACGCCGCGTTCTCGCGATACCAGTCCACCGTGCGCTGCAGGCCGTCGGCAAACCGCGTCCGCGCCGACCAGCCGAGCGCCTCGAGCTTGGCGCAGGACAGCGAGTAGCGCCGATCGTGACCGGGGCGATCGGTCACGTATTCGATCTGGGACTGATCCCCGCCGGTCAGCTCGATGATCCGTTGCACGACGTCGATGTTCTCGCACTCGTCGGGACCGCCGCAGTTGTACGTCTCGCCCGGCACGCCGTGCTCGAGCACCTGTCCGATCCCGCGGCCGAAGTCCTCGACGTACAGCCAGTTGCGGACCTGGCGCCCGTCGCCGTAGACGGGCAGGTGATCGCCGGCGAGCGCGTTGAGCACCATCAGCGGGATCAGCTTCTCGGGGTACTGGCGCGGCCCATAGTTGTTCGAGCCCCGGCAGATGTTCGCCGTCAGACCATAGGTGTGGAAGTAGCTGGAGACGAGCAGGTCGCCGCCGGTCTTGGACGCGCTGTAGGGGCTGGAGGGCGCCAGCGGCGAGGTCTCGGTGAACGAGCCGGCCTCGATCGAGCCGTAGACCTCGTCGGTGGACACCTGCACGTAGCGCAAACCACGTTCCCGGGCGGCCTCGAGCAGGACGTGCGTGCCCAGGCCGTTGGTGACGCTGAACGCGTACGGATCGGCGATCGAGCGGTCGACGTGGGTCTCGGCGGCGAAGTTGACGATCGCGTCGGCATCGCCGATCGCGCCGGTCACCGCCGCGGGGTCCTCGATCGCGCCCCGCACGAAGCGGATGTCGGCTTGCACCGCGTGCAGGTTCTCCTCACGCCCGGCGTAGGTGAGCGCGTCGAGCACCGTGACCTCGTCGCCGTGCTCACGGACGCGCAGTTCGACGAACGTCGACCCGATGAACCCGGCGGCACCACAGACCAGCAGCTTCACGCGACCGCCTCCCGGCTCTGGATCAGGTACGCGGCGAGGCCGTCCTGCCACGCGGGCAGGACCGGCACCTCGGCGCCACGCTCGCTGCGCAGGACACTGAAGGCGGGCCGCGGCGCGGGGCGCGGGAACTCGGCGGTCGTGCACGGGGCCACCTCGCACTCGATCCCGGCGCCGGCCACGATCTCGCGGGCGAACTCCCACCAAGAGCACGCGCCCGCGGCGGCCACGTGAACCGGTCCCGCGATGCCTCCCGCCGCGAGGGTCACGAGCGCCGGGGCCAGATGCCCGGTCCAGGTCGGGCATCCGACCTGATCGTCGACGACGCTCAGCCGGCCACGCTCACGCGCCACGCGCAGGATCGTGCGCGGGAAGCAGGGTCCGCCGGCGCCGAACAGCCACGCCGTACGGACAATCGTGTGACGGCCCGGGGTGGCGGAGGCGACCGCCTGCTCGCCCGCGAGCTTGGAGGCTCCATAGACGCCGGCCGGGCCGACCGGGTCGCTCTCGACGTAGGGCTCGGCCTGGGTGCCCGCGAAGACGTAATCGGTGGAGAGCTGGACCGTCCAGGCGCCCGCCCCGTGCGCCGCGCGGGCAACGTGCTCGGCGCCGGTCGCGTTGATCGCGGCGGCGCCCTCCGGGTCAGACTCGGCCCCGTCGACGTCGGTCCAGGCCGCGCAGTTGATCACAGCGTCCGGGCGGCTGTCGGCGACTACGGCCGCGACCGCCGCCGCGTCGGTGATATCGAGCTCGGCCCGCGACAGTGCGTGCGGCTCGTGACCGGCGGCGCTCGCCGCCGCCCGGACGTCTGAGCCGAGCATCCCCGCGGCCCCGGTGATCAGGATCCGCATGCGGGTCAAGACTAGAGGGCCCAGGCCGATCGGCACGGGCCGGTCACCGCATGTTTGAGAACCGTGACGCGCAGATTACGCTCGCGTGTGTTGGCGGCCAAGGCGTCGCTCGGTGGTCAGAACCTGGGAATACTTCGCACTACCGTGAACGCTCGGATCCGTTTCCTGACCGTTCGTCAGTCGGCTGCTGTCGCCGTGGCCGTGCTCGCGGTCGATGCGGTGCTATCGGGCATCGCCAATGACGACCCCCACCGGCAATCGCTGCTGGGGGGATTGACCCCGCCTGATCTGCCCTCCGAGCTGCAGGTGCTATCGGTGATCGTCGGCCTGGCCCTGCTCGCGCTGACCCCGCGGCTGTGGCGGGGGACCCGGACCGCGGTTCCGATCAGCGTCGGGGGCCTCGCTGCGCTGGCCGCGATGAGCGCGGTCAAGGGCCACTGGGAGGAAGCGGCAGTCCAGCTCCTGCTCGCGCTCCTGCTCGCGCTCGGACGACGGGCGTTTCCGATCGGATGTCGCAACCGCCCGCAGCTGGCGGTGGTGTGCGCCGCGGTCGCGGCCTGGGGTCTGGCCTACCTGACCTTGCGGCTGGCGCCGCTCGTGCCTGCCCACGCCGGCCGCGAGTTCGCGCGCGCGCTGCACCATTCGGTCACCCGCAGCGTTCGTGACCCGGTTGAGGACGTCC
>JALYTU010000496.1 GCA_030854125.1 Actinomycetota bacterium
GCCGACGCCCAGCCCGGACCAGAACCCGGTCCCGCGGCCGCGGGGCCCAAAGCGGCCCAGGCGCGAGAGCGGCGCCTGAATGCGCTCGGCCAGCTTGGGCACGAGCAGGACGACGCCGAAGGCGATCAGCACGATCACGGCGAGCGTCCGGGCCGCTCCCGCGGCAAGGCCCACTCCCTTGACCAGGGTGGCGAGGGCGACGATCGCGATCGTGAAGGCCAGCGCGAGGCCGAGCACGATCCCGATCGGACGGCGCCGGCCGCCGAGCGCGCTGGCCGACAGCAGGGCCGGGACGACGGGGAGCACACACGGGGTGATCGCCGTTCCGGCGCCGGCGACGAGTGCGAACAGGAGGAGGAGCAGCATCGGATAGTTCTACGTCAACGGGGCCACATTGGGCCACCGGCCGTCAGATGATGGCCGCAAAAGGTTGCGGCGGTCTTACGACTTCCCTAACCGCCGATGGCGGACATGCTGCGCAGCGGTTGGATGAAGCCTGGCTCGCCGACGTGGTGCTTGAGCTCCTTGCGCCAGACGGCCTCGCGGATGATCGCCTCGATCTCGTGGTTGTCGGCGCCGGCCCGCAGCGGGCCCCGCAGGTTGGTCTCGTTCAGCGAGAACAGGCAGGTCCGCAGCCGACCGTCCGCGGTCAGCCGGATCCGGTTGCAGTCCCCGCAGAACGGCTCGGAGACCGGGTTGATGAAGCCGATCCGGCCGTGACCGTCAGCGAAGCGATAGGTGCGCGCGGTCGCGTTCGGCTCACGGGGCTCGGCCTCGAGCGGATACACGGCGTGGATCGCGTCACGAATCTCGGCACCGGTCAGGACCTGGTCGGGCGTCCAGGCACGATCGGCGTCCAGGGGCATGAACTCGATGAAGCGGATCTCGTACGGGGTTCGCCGGGCCAGCTCGGCGAACGGGATCACCTCGAGCTCGGTGAAACCGCGGATCGCGACGGCGTTGACCTTGATCGGGTGCGCCTCGGGAAAGCTCGACAGGGTCTGGAGGCCGGCCAGCACCTGATCCAGGGCGTCGCGGCGGGTCAGCGCATAGAAGCGGTCGGCCTGCAGGGAGTCGACCGAGACGTTGAAGCGGTCGATCCCGGCCGCCACGAGCCGCTCCGCGTCGCGCGTCAGCAAAAAGCCGTTGGTGGTGACCGACAGCTCGTGCACGTCGTCGAGGGCCGCAAGCATCGCGGCCAGGGTCGGGAAGTCCCGGCGCACGAGCGGCTCACCGCCGGTCAGGCGGATATCGCGCACGCCCATCGCCGCGAAGATTGCCACCAGCCGGGTGATCTCCTCGAAGCTGAGGATCTCGGCGCGCTCCAGCCAGGGCAGCCCCTCGGCGGGCATGCAGTACTGGCAGCGGAAGTTGCACCGGTCGGTGACCGAGACACGCAGATCACCGATCCGGCGACCGTGACCATCCTGCAGCGGTTCTGCGCCCATCCTCCAGAGGATACTCTTGACCGCCATGCGGTCCTCCCGGGCGCTGGTCACGGCGGCACTCGTCCTCGGCGTGGTTGGCTGCGGGAGCGTGAGCCCGATCGATCAGGTCCGTGCCAAGGTGCGCCAGTTCGCCACCGCGACCGACACCCGCAACCCACAGGTGCTGTGCGACCAGGTGCTCGCGCCGGCGCTGGTGAACCGGCTCACCGCCGCCGGGCTGAGCTGCTTGCAGGCGATGAAGGTGTTCGTCTCCAGCGTCTCGCATCCAACCCTGAGCGTCTCCAAGGTCACCGTCTCCGGCGCCACGGCCTCGGCGGTCGTGCTCGCCGCGGCCACCGGGCAGGCGGCGGCCCTGGAGTCTGTTCAGCTGGTACGGACCGCCCGGGGTTGGCGGTTGGTCTCGCTGGCCGCACCGCGATAGGGAGCCCTTAGGCCAGCAGCCCGAAGGCGACGACGTCCTGGCGGCCCTCGGCGTGTGTGAGGTAGGACCGCAGCAGCGCCTCCCGAATGAAGCCGGCGCGCTCGGCAACACGCTGGGAGGCGAGGTTGCCGACTCCGGCGAGCAGGTCGATGCGCTCCAGCCCGAGCGCCGCACAGCCCCAGCGGCAGATCAGCCCGACGGCGCGGGTCGCGTGGCCGGCGCCACGGCCGGCGCCGCCCAGCCAGTACCCGACCTCGCCGCGCTGATGCTCCCAGGCGAAACGCAGCAGCGAGATCGCGCCGATCAGAGCCCCGTCAGCCCCCTCGGAGACAATCGCGAAAGGCGCCAGCAGCCCCGCGAAGGCCATGTCGTAGCGGCGGGCTAGATAGTTGCGCCCGTCGGCCGCCGTGTAGTTGGCGGGGACCCGCGTCCAGCGGACGATCTCAGGATCCCGGCAGAGGGCGACCAGCTCATCCAGATCATTGTCGCGCCAGGGCCGCAGCGTTGTCGGACCGTCGGTCAGCGGCTCCGCGGGCAGACGGATCGGGTTCGGGCTCAGGTGTGATCCTCCTCGGCGACGGCCTCGAGAACCCGTTCGAGGGCCGCCACGTCGGCCTCCGGTGGTTGCGTGGCGAGCCGGCGCTCGGCGGCACGCCGGCCGCCTAGTGCGCGCAGCCCGCGCTCGCCGTGCTCGGCGGTGAAGTCCGCGAGTGCGTGCATCCGGCGGCTGCGCCCCCGCCGATCAGTGAGATCCAGGCTCGTGCGGTGGCGCTCCAGGGCATCGGCGAGCGCGTCGATTCCGGTGGCGGGCGCGACCGAGGAGACCGCCAGAACCTCGGTCGCCGAGCCCAGTGAACGCACCGCGGAGCGCAGGTCGGCCAGCGCCCGGTCCGCTGGGCGGCCGAGATCGGCCTTGGTCACCACCAGCAGATCGGGGATCTCCATGATCCCGGACTTGAGGAACTGCAGGACGTCTCCGGAGCCGGGTTGGACGATCACGGCCACCGAGTCGGCCACGTCGGCGACGTCGGTCTCGGATTGCCCGACGCCGACGGTCTCGATCACGACGATGTCAAACGCGGTGGCGAGCGCGGCGGCGGCGGCGCGGGTCGCCGGGGCCAGGCCGCCCATGCGCTCCCCCGCGGCCGTGGAGCGGATGAAGATGTCACGGTCGGCCGGGTCGCGCTCGATTCGTGCCCGGTCTCCGAGCAGCGCTCCGCCCGAGCGTCGCGAGCTGGGGTCTACGGCGAGCACCGACACTGAGCGGCCCCGGGCCCGCCACTCGGCGATCAGCCGCGACAGCAGCGACGA
Source organism: Actinomycetota bacterium (assembly GCA_030854125.1). Classification (GTDB taxonomy): domain Bacteria; phylum Actinomycetota; class Thermoleophilia; order Solirubrobacterales; family Solirubrobacteraceae; genus Palsa-465. The sequence goes on from JALYTU010000496.1 coordinate 3,181, forward strand.
CTTCCCGACCCCGGGCGGCCCGGTGATGCCGACGACGTGGGCGGGCGCCTCGGCGCCGAGCGCGGCGGGGGAGAGCG
>JALYTU010000037.1 GCA_030854125.1 Actinomycetota bacterium
GTCGCCGTCTCGATTGAGCGCGGGGATCACGAGCGGGGCGTCGGTGGCGCCCGAGAGGAGTCCGGCGTAGGTGGCGTCGATCAGCACGGGGCGATAATCGATCTCCGGGTGGCGCGCGGCGGCGGCATCCATCTCCTCCTTGAGCATCCCCTCGTACACGGGAGAGACCGTCCATTTGGGGCCGCCGTACACGCGCGCGGCGAACTTGGTGGCTTCGCGGAAGGCGTACTCGGCGACCGCGTGGCAGGTCGAGCGGGTGATCCGCTCGGTCCGGAAGGCGATCTCGTCGCCCGCTCCGGCCTCGCCCTCACGCCATTGCTTGGCGCCGTAGGCGTCCTCGACCGCCATCCGCACGACCGAGATCGGGTGATGCACCCCGGCGATCGGCGTCACCCCGGGCAGACGACGGCCCGTGCGCACGATCACCTTGCCGTCGACCTGCTCGCGCAGGATCCGGTTGGGCGAGCCGACGTCGTCGGCGCCCTCGGGGGTGATCGTCGCCGCCTTCAGGCCGAGCCCAGCCTCGCGCATCGCGCCAGCGGCCTCGCTCACGACCGCGTTGGCGGTGTCGCGCCGGTGCGCCAATGACAGGTCAAAGCGCTGCAGCGACAGGTCCAAGCCGAGCAGATCCCCGTCGAGCACCCGCAGGGAATGCTCGAGCAGCTCCTGACCGGTCTCGTCACCCTCCAACACCACCACAACGACCGGACCGGGCATGCGATCAGCTGGTCGGGGTGGGCAGCAGCGCGTCACTGTGCTCGGCCAGCGCGGCGATCACGATCTCGACGTGCTCGTCGAAATCGACGCCGAGCGCCGCCGCCCCGTTGCGCAGATCGTCGCGGCTGACCGCGGCGGCGAAGCTCGGGGCCTTCATCTTCTTCTTGACCGACTTCGGCGTCATCCCGACCAGCCCCTCGGGCCGCACGTACGCGCACGCGAGGATGAAGCCCGACAGCTCATCGACCGCGAACAGCGCCTTCTCCATATCGCTCTCGCGCGCGACGTCCATGAAGTCCGCGTGTGACGCGACCGCCCGCACGAGCTCGGGCGGATACCCGCGCTCCTGCAGTTCGCGGATCGCGTGGCGGGGATGGCCGGTGCCGAGGTCGGGATAGCGGTCGTAGTCCAGATCGTGGAGCAGGCCGGTCAGCCCCCACAGCTCGACCTCGCCCCCGAACCGCGGCGCGTAGGCGCGCATCGCCGCCTCGACGGCGAGCATGTGCCGGCGCAGCGAATCGGACTCCGTCCATTCGCAGAGAAGGGTCCAGCCCTCCGCGCGCGAATTGGTGGGCTGCATGGCCGTTACCCTAGCTCAGCGCTCGGGAGTCGCCGAGCCCTCGCCGCCGGGCCCCGGCGCCATCTCAGCGGCTAGGCTGAACGCTTCACCGCGGGCTCCGCACGGGTCCGCCGTCTCCGATTCGAGGTCGATTCCCCTGGAGAAGTTCGTCATCGAGGGCGGGGTGCCGCTGTCGGGCACGATCGTTCCCGCCGGCAACAAGAACGGCGCCCTGCCGATCCTCGCCGCCTGTCTGCTCACCAAGGACGAGGTCACGCTGCGCAACGTCCCGCGGATCGCCGACGTCGAAGCGATGATCGAGCTGATTCGCACGCTCGGTGCCCGCGCGGAGTGGCGCGGGCCCAGCGAGGTCGTCGTCGACACCTCCTCGGTTCAGAGCACCGAGGTCGACCCCGAGCTGGCCGAGCGCATCCGCGCCTCCTTCCTGCTCGCGGGACCTCTGCTGGCGCGCTTCGGCGACGCTCGTATGCCTCCGCCCGGTGGCGACGTGATCGGCCGCCGGCGGCTGGATCCGCATCTGGACGCCTTCCGTGCCCTGGGCGCAAGCGTCCAGAGCCGGCCCGAGGACATCAGCCTGACCGCTCCCGCGCTCGGCCTGCAGGCCTGCGATTTCCTGATGGATGAGGCGTCTGTGATGGCGACCGAGAATGCGCTGATGGCCGCGGCTCTGACCCGCGGTCCGACCGTCATCCGCAACGCCGCCTCCGAGCCCCACGTTCAGGATCTGGCCCGGATGCTCACCGACATGGGTGCGCCGATCGACGGAATCGGCTCCAACGTGATGACCGTCCACGGGCGCGACAGCCTGCGCGGCTGTACCCACGAGATCGCGCCCGATCACATCGAGATCGGCTCGTTCATGGCCCTGGCCGGGGTGACCGGCGGGGAGCTCATCGTCAAGGACACGGTCCCCCAGGATCTGCGGATGATCCGGCTCGTGTTCGAGCGCCTGGGTCTGCGCAGCGAGGTCCACGGCCGTGACGTGATCGTCCCCGGCAATCAGCAGCTGAAGGTCCGCAACGATGAGGGCGGACACATGGCCAAGGTCGAGGACGGCCCGTGGCCGGCCTTTCCGGCTGACCTGACCAGCATCGCACTGGCGCTGGCCAGCCAGTCCGAGGGCTCGGTGATGATCCACGAGAAGATGTTCGAGAACCGCCTGTTCTTCACCGACAAGCTCGTCAACATGGGCGCGGCGGTGACAATCTGCGATCCCCACCGCGCGATCGTCATCGGACCCCGCAGGCTCCGTGGCGCCCGGGTGGACTCACCGGACATCCGCGCTGGGATGGCAATGCTGATCGCGGCCCTGTGCGCCGACGGCATCACTGAGATCGGCAACGTCCGCCACATCGATCGCGGCTACGAGCGCATCGACGAGCGGCTGCAGGCGCTCGGTGCGCGGATCACCCGGCACGAGGACGCGCCGGTCACGGCCTGACCGCCGAACCCCGGCGCGGCGAGATCCCTAACCTCAAGCGCCGATGATGGACCGCATCCCCAGCGGGACGCGAGACGTCCTGCCCGACGAGATGCGCGAGTTGCGGGCGATGACCGATCGCATCCGCACGGTGTTCGAAGCCGCCGAGTACGGGGAGGTGTCCACGCCCGCGCTCGAGTACGAGGGGGCGTTCGTCCGTTCCGACGCCGTCGGCGAGCGCGCCGCCTACCGGGTCTTCGACGAGCAGGGCAACGTGCTCATCCTGCGCACCGACATGACCGTGCCGATCGCCCGGCTGGTCGCCACCCGCTACGGCGCCGCCGATCCGCCGCTGCGTTTCTGTTACTTCGCCCACGTCTACCGCGGTGTGCGCCCGCAGCGCGGGCAGTCACGTGAGTTCCTCCAGGCCGGAGTCGAGCTGATCGGCGCGCCCGGTCCGCAGGGCACGGCGGAGGTCCTGGGCGTGCTGTGTGCGGCGCTCGACGCCGCCGGGCTGAACAACTATCGCGTCGGCGTGGGGGATGCCGCGCTGTATCCCTTTCTGCTGCAGGCCGTCGGAGTTGGTGATCTACAGCGTGAGCGGATCATCGCCGAGCTGGCCCGCGGGGACTTCGTCGCCGTCGAGCGCGAGGTGCTGGCGCTGGGCCTGTCGGATGCCGACGCCGAGCTGCTGCTGCGGGTGCCCCGGATCCGCGGCGGTCCCGCGATCCTCGAGGATCTCCAGGAGCCGCTGCGTGGGGCGGTGGCCGGAATGCTCGAGCTGCGCGAACTGCTCGCCCCCGAGGTCGCGGCGCGGATTATCTTCGACCTCGGGCTGGTGCGCTCGATCGGCTACTACACCGGCGCGGTCTTTCAGGTCTATGACCCCGCCTACGGGGTTCCGCTGGGCGGCGGTGGGCGCTACGACGAGCTGCTCGGCGCCTTCGGGCGCCCGCTGCCCGCGGTCGGCTTCGCGCTCAACGTCGAGCGCCTGCACATCGCGCTGACCGCCGAGGAGCACCTGGCCACCCGGAGTGCACCGTGAACGGGCTGCGAATCGCGGTGCCACGCGGCGCGCTGTTCTCCGACACGCTGAATCTCCTGGACCGGCTCGGAATCGACACCTCCGAGGTGCGCGGCAACGACCGCAAGCTGCTGTTCGCCGACGCCGGGATTGTCACGATGCGACCGTCCGACGTCCCGACCTACGTCGAGGCCGGTGCGGCCGACATCGGGATCACCGGCAAGGACGTGCTCATGGAGCAGTCCGAGCGTGAGGTGTACGAGCTGATGGATCTCGGCTTCGGGCGCTGCGAGATGGTGCTCGCCGGCGAGGCGGGAGCCGACCGCGCCGAGGAGGCCCTGCGGCGGCTCGGCGTCGTCCGGATCGCGACCAAGTACCCGAAGATCGCCAGCCGCCACTTCCTGGACACCGGCCGCCAGGCCGAGATCGTCGAGGTCAAGGGCTCGGTCGAGCTGGCGCCGCTGACCGGACTGGCGGAGGCGATCGTCGACCTCACCGCCACCGGCACCACCCTGCGCGAGAACGGCCTCGTGATCCGCGAGGAGATCGCGGTCTGCACCGCACGCCTGATCGCCAACCCGGTGGCCCACAAGCTGCGGGCCGAGACCATCGACGGACTTCTGGAGCAACTACGTGCAGTTTGAGACCCTGAACCTGGCCGGAGACGCCGGCGCGCTCGCCGACGAGCTGCGCGCGCTGGTCCCAGCCGGTGACTCGGTCAGCGAGGCGGTCAGCGAGATCATCGCTCGCGTGCGGGCCAACGGTGACGACGCGCTGCGGTACTACACGCGCAAGTTCGACACCGCCGGCCGCACACCCTCGGCGCTACAGGTCCCCGACGCCGAGCTCGACACGGCGGCCGAGCGACTCGATGACGACGTACGGGCCGGCCTGCAGCTGGCGATCGCCAACGTCCGCCGGGTGTCGGAGGCAGCACTGAGCGCCGACCGCACGGTCGGCTTCGACGGACATCAGGTGACGATCCGCGAGACGCCTGTGCGCCGGGGCGCCGTCTACGTGCCGGGCGGCCGCGCGCCGTATCCGAGCACAGTCGTGATGGGGACGGTGTGTGCGCGCGTGGCCGGTGTCGAGCAGATCGCGGTCTGCTCGCCGCCCGGGGTCGACGGGGAGGTCAACGCCGCGGTGCTCGGCGCCTGCCGGCTGGCCGGCGCCAGCGTCGTCTACCGGATGGGCGGTGCCCAGGCGATCGCCGCGCTGGCCTACGGAACCGAGACGGTCCGCCCGGTCGACGTGATCGTGGGTCCGGGCAACCTGTACGTGCAGGAGGCCAAGCGCCAGGTGTTCGGGCAGGTCGGGATCGACGGCTTCGCCGGTCCAAGCGACCTCGTCCTGATCGCCGATGGCGATGGTGATGCTGACGTCCTCGCGCTCGACCTGCTCGCCCAGGCCGAGCATGGCGTGGGCTCGCTGGTGGTCGCGATCTCGGATTCTTCGGAGCTGCTGCAAGCGCTGGCGCAGCGGCTGACCGACGGCCCGCAGACCGGTGCGATGGTCCGGCTCGTGTCGGTTACCGAGCTCGAGGCCGCGCTGGCGATCGCCGAGGCCTTCGCACCCGAGCACTTGCAGCTTGCCGGGGCCGGCGCGGAGGCGCTGGCCGGCCGCGTCAGCACCGCGGGAACGGTCCTGGTCGGGCCGGCGAGCGGAACCGCCTACGGGGACTACATCACCGGTGCCAACCATGTTCTCCCGACCGGAGGCGCGGGGCGATTTGCCTCCGCGCTGTCCCCGGTGCACTTCCGTCGTCGCTTCACCGAGGTGCGGATGCAGGACGGCGCCGAGGAGCTCGCCCGGGCCGCGGTGCCGATCGCGCGAGCCGAGGGCTTTGAGGCCCACGCCCGCTCGCTGGAGGCACGCATCCACGACAATGACCCGTGATGACCCGATCGGCGGAAATCGACCGGAGCACCGCTGAGACCCAGATTCGTCTGACGCTCGAGCTCGACGGGACCGGCGCGGGCGAGCGCAGCACGGGCGTGGGGTTCTTTGACCACATGCTCGACCTGCTGGCCCGTCACGGGCGGATGAACCTGAGCGTGACCGCGACCGGGGACCTGCAGACCGGGGCCCACCACACCGTCGAGGACGTCGGCATCTGCCTCGGGCAGGCACTGGACGCCGCGCTGGGGGATCGAGCCGGGATCGCCCGTTACGGCCAGGCAACGGTGCCGATGGACGAGTCCCGCGCCTCTTGTGCGATCGACATCTCCGGTCGCGGTCTGTGCGCCTTTGAGGGCAGCTTGGCGCCCGGGGCGATCGGGAACTTCGATCACGAGCTGACCGAGGAGTTCCTCCGCGCGCTCGCCGCCAACGCGCGCCTGACCCTGCACGCCACGATCGAGGCGGGCACCAACGCCCATCACGTGATCGAGGCGGTGTTCAAGGCGCTGGCCCGCGCGCTGCGGGCGGCCACCGCGATCGACCCGACCGAGCACGGCGTCCCGAGCACGAAGGGGACCCTGTCCTGAACCCGGGTCCGAGCATCGCCGTCCTGGACTACGGGATGGGAAACCGGCGTTCTGTCCAGAAGGCACTGGGAGCGGTCGGCGCACAGGCGCAGATCACTCGCGACCCTGCCGTCATCGCTGCCTCCGATGGCCTCGTGATCCCGGGGGTGGGGGCGTTTCCGCAGGCGATGCGCAACCTGGCGCAATTCGGACTGGACGCTGTCGTGCGGGCCTACGCCGACAGCCGGCGCCCGCTGCTGGGCATCTGTCTTGGCATGCAGGTGCTGTTCGAGGCGTCCGACGAGTTCGGCTCCACGCCCGGCCTGGGGCTGATCGGGGGCCTGGTGACCCCGATCCGCGCCGACGGCCTGCGCATCCCGCACATCGGCTGGAACGAGGTGCGCTTTGAGCGCGCGAGCGCGCTCACCGCAGAGCTTCCGGAAGCGGGGCGCCCCTTCTACCACGTGCATTCGCTCGCGGTCCGGCCCGCGGATCCCGCCGACGTGTTCGGCACCACCGAGTACGGCGAGCGTTTCGCGACCGCCGTGACTCACGGCACCATCCACGGCGTCCAGTTTCATCCCGAGAAGTCCTCACGCGACGGCCTGCAGCTGCTGGCCAGCTTCGTCGCACTGTGCGGCGACGGTGTGCGGCGCAACTCGGCCGCGACGCTGCGAGCCTGAGCCGCGATGATCCTGCTGCCCGCGATCGACATCCTGGACGGCAAGGCCGTGCGCCTGGCCCAGGGTGACTTTGACCAGCAGACCACCTACGACGCCGACCCACTGGACGCCGCTCGGCGCTGGGTCCTGGCCGGGGCGCGCGCGCTGCATGTGGTCGATCTCGACGGCGCTCGCAGCGGTGAGCCGCGCAACCTCGAACACGTGCGACGGATCGCGCGGGAGGTCGGCGTGCCGGTGCAGGTGGGTGGCGGTTTGCGCAGCGCCGACGCGGTCGCGGCGGCGATCGAGGCGGGCGCGACACGCGTTGTGCTCGGAACCGCCGCGTTTCGTGATCAGGACTTCCTCGACGACAGCGTCGCCCGGCATCGGGACCGCGTGGTGGTCTCGGTCGATGCCCGGGAGGGCAAGCTCGCCGCGGCCGGCTGGACCGAGCAGACCGACATCCCGGTCGACGCCGTGTTCGCACATCTCGGCCGGCGGGGAGTGTCGCGCTTCGTGTTCTCGAGCATCGAACGCGACGGCATGCTCACCGGCCCCGATCTCGACGCGGTCCGGGGGGCCGCCGACTCGGTCCGGGGGACCTTTGTCTACTCCGGTGGTGTCTCCACCATCCGGGATCTACGGGCGCTGGCCGAGCTGCGACAGGTCAACCTCACCGGCGTGATCGTCGGCAAGGCCCTATACGAAGGCCGCTTTGACGTCGCCGCCGCGCAGGACGCGCTGGAGCTCTGATGCACTACAAGCGCGTGATCCCCTGTCTGGACGTCAAGGCCGGCCGCGTGGTCAAGGGAGTCGGGTTCCTGGATCTTCGCGACGCGGGCGATCCCGTGGAGCTTGCCGCTCGGTATGACGGCGCCGGCGCCGATGAGCTGGTGCTGCTCGACATCACCGCGACTTCCGAGCGACGCGAGACGGTGGTCGAACTGGCGAGGCGTGCCGCTGACCAGGTGTTCATACCGTTCACCATCGGGGGCGGCATTCGCTCAGTGGCCGATGCCCAAGCCGTGCTGGACGCCGGCGCGGACAAGGTGTCGGTCAACTCCGCCGCGTTGGCCCGCCCCGAGCTGATTGACGAGCTCGCGGCGACCTTCGGTTCACAGTGCGTGGTGCTCGCGGTCGACGCCAAACGGACCGGCGAGGACCGCTGGGAGGCGTATCTGGCGGGGGGTCGCACCCCCACCGGGCGTGACGCTGTGCAGTGGGCGCGCGAAGGCGTCGCCCGGGGAGCGGGGGAGATCTTGCTGACCAGCATGGACCAGGACGGAACCAACGCCGGATATGACCTGGCACTGACGCGAGCCGTCGCCGGGGCCACGAGCGTGCCGGTGATCGCATCCGGCGGGGCTGGAGAGATCGCTCACCTGACCGACGCCTTGGCCGCTGGGGCCGACGCGGTGCTCTGTGCGTCGATCTTCCATTACGGCCAGCACACGGTGGCCGAGGTCAAGGATCGGCTCGCGCGCGATGGCGTCGCGGTGCGCCCGATCAGCGCGGCGTGACGCGACCGCCGTGGGCCGCGCTAAGCGGCTTCTTCGACGTAGCCGGCCGCAGCACACGTATCGCAATACGCGGCGGGCGGGACCCGAGGCTCGTAACACCCCGGTCGGCAACACGTGGAGGACCGCTTGGGCCGACCACGCCCGATCCGAGCGGCGGCGGCATCCTTGAGCTCCTCGCGCATGCGATCAAGCTCGGCGGCATGCTCCGCGCAGAACCGACGGCCCTTCTCGGCTGGACTTTGACAATGACTTCCGCTACGGCAACGCATATACCTAGTACACTAGCACGCCGCTCAGGACGGGCATTTTCGTCCTGGCTCCTCTGCGCCCCGCGCCGCGGTCTAAAACCTACACCGACGCGTCAGCGGCGGATCACGAACGGGTGCGGCGGTGGTGGCCAACGAGGTGACGCGTGGACGCACGCCGTCGCGTGCGATGACGGGTGAATTGGCGATGAACCGGCTTGCGGCGGTCGGTGGCGCGGTGGCCCCGATTGCGGCGGACCGGGTGGGCGCGCGGGCGCGGCGCCCGGCCGGGAAGGAACTGAAACACCGTGCTGTAGCCGTCCACGTACAGCGCACGATCGTCGGCAATCGCCGGGGAGAAGTCCCCGTCGCCGAACTGGAAAACGGTGCGCCCAGTGGTCGCGTCCAGGCCGACGGTCGAGCGAATCCGCAACGCCGAGTAGTAGACGACGTTATCGATGATGCTGGCTGCGCCGGAGATCTTGGCGCCGGCGTAGTGGCGCCAGCGAACCGACCCCGAGCGGGCGTCGAATGCGTACAGATACCCGTCGTAGGAGCCGACGTAGACCGTCGGCCCGATCCCGGGAGTGTCGGCAACGGCTGCCGATGCATACACGTAGGCGCCGGTGCCGGTGGCCCACGCGAGCGTTCCGCTGCGGGCGCCGAACGAGTACACGCGTCCGTCGGTATTACCGATGTACACCCGTCCGAACGCGACGGCGGGCGTCGCGTAGAACTGACCCGAGCCGAACCCGAACCGGGCGCCGTCGGTCCCCACCGCCCACACCTCGCGCCCGCTGGCCGCCCGTAGGGCGTAGACACGGCCCGCGTAGTCACCGAAGTAGAGCACGCCGTTGGCGAGCGCCGGGCCGCCCTTGATCGCTGCGCTGGCGTGGTAGATCCAGAACTCGTGCCCGTCACGCAGGCGCAGCGCGTGCAGCGCTCCACTTTGATCCCCGAAGTAGGTCGTGTGACCGGAGATGATCGGTGAGGACTCGGTGCCGGCCGGCACCGTGCGTGACCAGAGGATCCGGCCGGTCTGCATCGACAAGGCGACGAACTGGCCGCCTCCGGGCAGGCGGCCATGCACCGAGAGGACCGGCAGCACGATCAGCCGGTCGGCGCCGTCGACGGCCGGCGAGGCCGCGGCCAGGGTTCCCACCTTCCGCCGCCACAGCGCGCGGCCGTTGGAGGTGCGGATTGCGGTCGCGACCCCGTCGTCTCCCAGCATGAACATCGTTCCGTGCCAGATGACCGGCGGGAACTCCAGCAGCGCGCCGGCGTCAAAGGACCAGCCCCGGTGGAAAGGGGGCGTGAGCCGACCCGGAGCCGAGAAGTCACGGGTCCGGCCGGCGTCAAAGCCGTACCAGGGCCAGACGAAGGTGTCAGGCGGGGGACGGGATCGGCGAGCCCCGGTCGTGCTCGAGCTCGTCGTGGTCGTGCTCGACGGCGGCGTGAACTGCACGTTGGGATGTGACACGTTCCCGGGCGCGTGCAGCAGGACGAAGAAAGCGAGACCGCCGGCGACGAGCAGGACGGCCCCCCCACCGATGAGCCCGCGCCGCAGCAGCCGCCGCGATGCGGGACTCGGCATGGCGGGCATGGTAGAGGGCGATCGCCGATCGGGCGCCCGCGATGGTCATCCGTCGCCCGTCCCGCGATCATGGTGTGCATGCTGACCGTCGACCCTGCCGAGTTGCTGCGGCGCCTGGACGAGCTGCCCGCGGCTGCACCGCTGCGCACCGTGCTCGCTGGTGACGAGCGCGAGGTGTATCTGGTCGGTGGCGCGGTGCGCGACCTGGCGCGCGGTGGCGCTCCGCGCGAGCTTGATCTGCTCGTGCCCGGCGAGCCGGCGTGGTTGATCGAGGCGCTCGCCGCGGCGGGGCCGCACACGATGCGCGCACATCCGCGCTTTGGCACCGCGACCGTCACGCGGGACGGCTTTGGCTATGACGTCGCCCGAGCACGCACCGAAACCTACGAGCGGCCGGGGGCGCTGCCCTCGGTGTCGCCGGCGGACGTCGCGAGCGACCTGCGACGCCGCGACTTCACCGTCAACGCGATCGCGCTGGCGCTGGCCCAGCCGCGGCGCGGATTGCTGCTGGCCGCCGACGGCGCACTGGCCGACCTGGCAGCCGAGCGACTGCGGATCCTGCATCCCGAGAGCTTTCGCGATGATCCCACCCGGCTGCTTCGGCTGGCGCGCTACGCCGGGCGCCTGGGCTTCGCGATCGAGCCGGCGACGCGCGCACGGGCCCGAGATGCGATCAGCGGCCGAGCTCTGGAAACGGTCAGTGCCGAGCGGATCGGCAGCGAGCTGCGGCTGCTGGCCGCTGAGCGCGACCCGGTCGCCGCCTTCCGGTCAGTGTCAGCGCTCGGCCTCGACGCGGTGCTGGCGCCCGGCTTCGGACTCGGCGACTCCGGCGTCGCGCGACGCGCGCTGGATGTGCTGCCGGCCGACGGGCGCCCGGCTGTGGTCGTGCTGGCCGCTGTAACCCTCGGCATGGACGCAGGCACCCGGGACACGATGCTCGCCCGGTGGGCGTTCCCCGGTTCTGAACGCGACGCGATCGCCGCGGCCGCCCGTGATGCCGCGGCCCTGCGAGCCGCCCTCGCCGCCGCGGGGACGCCCGCAC
>JALYTU010000497.1 GCA_030854125.1 Actinomycetota bacterium
GGCGACGCTCGCCGAGCTCGTCGCGGGGTTCCACCTCGCCGAGCACGCGGTCGCCGCCGAGCTCGCACCGTACGTGGCCGCCGCCGGGGATTCCGCGGCCGCCGAGTGCTTCGCCGTCCAGGCCGGCGACGAGGGGCGCCATGCCCGGTTCTTCGACCGGGTAGCGGGCGAGGTCCTGCCGATCGACGACACGAACGGGCTCACCCCGCCCGGCATCCGGGAGCTGTTCGTCGACATCCTGCCCGCCACCGCCCTCACGCTTGCCGCCGACGACGGCGAGCTTCCGGCCGCCGTCGGGCTCTACCACCTCGTGCTCGAGGGGATCGTGTTCGCGGTCGGTCAGGAGGCGCTGCTCGCGCTCGCCCGCGACCACGGTTTGACGGGGGTCGCGGACGGGGTCGCGCGGGTCCAGGGCGACGAACGCTGGCACATCGGACTCGGCGTGCTCGCGCTGCAGCGGCTCGGGACCGCGGTCGACGTCGACCAGCACACCCGGCGGGCGCTGGCGGCATGGGGGCCGCGGATCGCCACCCCGGAGCGGGTCGAGCGGACCCTCGCGGTCCACGCGCGGCGGTGTGCGATCGCCGCGCAGCAGGACGCAGCGACGAGATGAGCGAGACGACGCGATCGCTCATGCCGCGCTCATGTTCCCCTGCCCGTGCATGTCAAGCGACCCGTCACGTCGGTCAAGCCCAGCGCGCGTCAGATCATCCGGGACGTGCGTGGAGGATCACGCGACATCCGCTGGCTCGCTGGCTTTGGTTGAGTTCAGGCGCCGTTTGAGCTCGCGCCCGCCGGGCCGCAGGACGCGTTTACCCCACCCGGACGAGCAGGAGGTGTCCCGATACCTTCGCCGTGCTCGGGCCGACGCCGAGACCCTTCGTGTGCTCGGCCATCGTCGTCACGCGGTCGGCCAGGTAGCGAGTTTGGCGGTGAAGTCAGGGGGTGTGAGAACCACGAGCGTGCGCGCATCCTCATCGGTCGGGTTCTCCAGGCGCACGCGTTGGCCGACCGCGACCGTAGCGAGCACACCCGGCTCGAGCTCAACGCTCGTACCATCGTCGATATCGACGAGCCGCAAGCGGCCCGACTGTGGGATGAGCATCGTCTCCGAACCGCCGTGGGTGTGCGTCGGCATGACGCCACCAGCCGGCACGCTGACCACCACCAGCCCTGTCGAGCAGCCGGCGTCAGCGCCGATCACGATCTCGACCGTGGGCCCGTTCGCGGCGCGTGCCTGACGCCGCTGACCCTTGCCCAGCTCCCACCGTTGCACAGCCATCGCCGCCACCGTCCGTTCACGTCATGGACCCGAGTTTCGCGAGGCCCGCTAGCAGAACTAATTTGGGTAGCCTAACTCGTAGCAGGGGCACCGATCGCAGCGGTGCAAGGCGAGCCGCTTTCGGCACGCCGTAGACCCACGACATTTCCGCTCTCTGCGGCAAGGTCGCCCGCATTGGGGCGCGCTCCGCCGTCGTCTTCACAAGCCACAGACGGCCAGATCGGGGCCCCCAAGGATCAGTTCTCCACCGCGCCCGGGGGACCGTAGCCGCTGGTGCCCACGACCACCGTGGTGCCCACGTTTCAGGCAGATCAAGGATCGGTGCTCACCCGTAGACCGACTGGCCGGCTCGTCGGCTCGCGTTGGGCGGGTAGGGCGCCAGGTCGTTGACGTATCCCGGCTGGTCGGTGATTCGGTCTACCCAGCCGGTGAAGGCCGGGAATGGCTCAGTGTCGATGCCAGCGTCGGCGGCGACATGGGTGTAGCCGTAGACCGCGATGTCAGCGATCGTGTAGCGGTCGCCGACAAGAAACGGCGTTTGGCTCAGGTGACCATCGAGTAGGCGGAGCGCCTGTAGTCCGGCGTCGCGTCTACGCACGGCCTCGGCGTCCTCGATGGTGAGCCGGCCGGTGAGCAGCCGAAAGCGCAGCCCGCCCATGGTCGACATCACCGCGGTCTGCTCGAATAAGAGCCAGCGCACGATCTGCGCGCGTAGCCACCGGTCGTCGGGCAGCAGCGGCGTGCCCTGGGCAACGTAGGTGAGGATCGCGCCGGACTCCGGCAGATAGGCAGACCCGTCGAGTTCGAGCACCGGTGTCTCCCGTGTGGGATTGATCTCGCGATATGCGTCGGTGAGAGTGTCGCCCGCGAAGATGTCGATCGAGACACGCACGTAGTCAGCGCCGAGCTGGGCAAGCGCGAGACGGACCTTGTAGCAATTGGCAGAGGCGGCGTAGTCATACAGGCGCCATTGGGCCATGGGCGAAGCTCCTCTCAAAGTGGGGACCTACCTATAGACGCCTGGTGAGGCCTGAGCGTGAGAACCCGGTCGCCGAATCGAGGGTTATACGTAACAACGCATATAGAGTCACGCTTGTGGACAAGAGCGTGACCATTTCGCGGGTTGGCGCGTCGGTACTCCTAGATGAGCGGCAGGACTACGGTCCGGATCAATTGCCTGTCGCCGCGCAGCTGTTTGCCGAGACGGCTGCCGGGGTCCGGCTGAGCGTTGGGCGGCCAACGATCGTCGGTGGGATGCCTCGACGTGGGTCCTCGGCGTCCTGGAAGCGCTACAACGGCCCGCGACTGCCAAGGGAAGGGCCGCTGCTTGAGAACCACCGGGTACAGCGCCAGGACGTGGAGGACATCATCAACTCAGTGCTCGGGCGAGACCCCGAGCAGATCCGCCCATTCAGCCTGAGCTGGAGCCCGCTAATCGAGCTGCTGGACCACGAAGGGATCACCGTGACCGAGGATCAGCTGATCGCGACCCCGTTCGTGTTCGAGCTCTCCGACGAGTTGCTGACGGAGCTCGCGTCTGAGGCCGACCATGGCCACTGAAAACCTCCACGCCGACAGGCAGCTCGGCGCCGCCCGAGGTGCTCACCGCCCCGAGCGAGGCTCCGTCCAAGAGACCCATAGAGTCACGTTATGGATGCATTTCGTGACTTAGTGCGCTGTTGGCGTCGTGGAGTCGCCGCCAGGGCGCAGCTCCTGATCGAGCCGCATCCCGCGGTTCCGAGGCGTCCGCACAGGTGCATCGGCTGAGACCGAGCACCGGCCTCGACGTCTGGCCATCAGTGCTGCATTCACGAAGCTCCGGGCACCAGACCTCCCGTCACACCGGTGCTGAGGCTGCCGCTTTGCGTCGGCCGGCGCCCGAAGCAGCAGTCGATCGCGCGTGCCTGGTCCGGCGACATAGCGGAACCGCGCGGTTCCGTGGCAAAACGGTTCTGGGC
>JALYTU010000498.1 GCA_030854125.1 Actinomycetota bacterium
ACGCTGCAGTCGACCGACATCGGTGTTACCCATCACCGCTATCGACCCGGGAAGCGCCAGGGGTTCGCGCACCGCCACCAGCGAGCGGAGGAGTTCTACGTGGTGCTGTCGGGCTCTGGCCAGGTCAAGCTCGACGGGGACATTCTCGAGCTCGAGCCGCTCGACGCGTTTCGCGTGGCCCCGGAGGTGCTTCGCACGTGGGAGGCCGGTCCGACGGTCTTGAGGTGTTGGCCTTTGGAGCACGTGTCGAGGGCGACGGGGAGCTCGTCCCTTCCGACGCCGAGATCGTGCCCGGCTGGTGGAAGGACTGAACGGCAGCCACGGCCGCCCGTGACCCCTCCTGCGCAGAGGCTGGCGTGATGGGCTTCGCGCGGCGACGGCGGGCAGCAAGCTGACCGTCCTCAAGCTCCCGGCGGGACGGTGATCCCTCAGGTGGTGAGTGGGTCTGGCTTTGAGCCCACGCGGCCTGCACGCCGAGGGTGCCGACGTGGCGAGCAATAGGATCACGTTTATGGACAGGAACGTGACTCCCTATTCCAGATGGAGGTTGCTCAGCGCTGGCCGCCGTCGGCCGCCGCCGACCAGTGGGCTGCTGGCACGAACCGTGGGGACGGGTCGTAGTGTTGTCTGGAGGGATGAAGTGATGCTTGTGTCCACGAACGGTTTCCGATTCATCCGATGAGACGCTTTCGCCGCCTGCAGCCCTGGGCAGCAGTCGTGTTGATGGTGACTACTGCGGCTGTGGCAATCACCGGCTGTGGAAGCACGGCGGCAGCTACGAGCCGGCCGACCGCGGCGCCCGCTGCTCCGGCTACCTGTTCGCATAAGGCACCACCGCGGACGCTTCCCGCGGAGCGCTGGATAGCAGCGCGTCAGTGGCTGGCGCCGAGCGGTGCTGGCGCGATCCGTCTGTGTCGCTACTCAGGCCTGAACGCCCACCCCCGTCTGACGCTGGTGGGCTCGCAGCTGCTGACAGGCCCCGGGCTGGTGGGCCAGCTCGTGAGCGAGTTTGACCAGCTCCCGTCGCTTCACGGGGCCGTCGCGTGCCCAGCCGATGACGGATCACAGATCCTCACGCGGCTCGCCTATCCCGGCGGCCGCGACGTAATGATCAGCGTCGGCTTGGCCGGCTGCGAAGCGGTTACGAACGGCAGCGTGCACCGGACCGCCGCGGGAATGGGTTCGCCGCGGGCGTTTGGGCCGCAGCTGGTCACCCAGCTCGAGCACCTGGCTGGCGGGCGCTCGTCTGGCGTGCCAGGAGCGTCGTGTGCGACCAGGCCGTGGCCTACCGCAGCTTGCTGGCGCTTCGCCGAGCAGCAAGCTCGGTCGCGGTGCTCGCGCCGACTGCGACCACGCGCAGGACCTCGATCGGCGGCATGGCGTTCACGATCACCCGCGTCAGGGTGCTAGAGACGCTCGCCGGCAAGCCGCTGGCCCACACCATCCTTCTGCGTCAGACCGGTGCGCCGGGAATGACCCTGATCGACTGTGGGCAACTGGTTTCCACTGGACATCGCTACCTGGCCTACTTGACGCCGTTCAGGCTGCACCAAGGCGGCCCGCAAGTCGGCGGTCAATACTCCGTCGTGGGCGGCAACCAGGGCCTGTTCGAGCTGCGGCATCCGACCAACCCGCGTAGCTGAAGCCTCCCGCCACGCCCGACGCAACGCCGGACACCCCGCGCTCCAAGGTTCCCGTCCGAGCCGACGCGTTGAGCCGCCGGCGAGCAGCTCGCGGACGCGCTGTTCGCCTCGGGCGCGACGTCCGCCCCAGGTGCCGGAGCTGAGAGCAGTAGCACCGGCGATCAATGTCGGCCATCAGTGCTGCTATCACGAAATAGGGGGTCTGTCGGTGGCGGTTTGAGAGGCACCCTCGGCAGTGCTGCTTTCTGCCGACGCGAGCCGTGCCGCGCGCTCGCTTTCATCATTCGTATCGGACCTGACCTGACGCCGCGGGTCCGAACGCGACGCGCGCGGAAATCTCCTCGGTGCATATCCCGGCGCCACCGGGAACTTGCAACGGCACGTCTTACTTGCAGCGGTCGCATGGATCGAAGAGACTGGAAGCATGTCGACGGCTGATGCGAAGCCGGCTCGATCATCGCGGACAGGTCGCCGGCGGTGGGTCGCGGACGGGGTCCCGAGCTACGAGCTCATCGAGGTCCAGCAGCTCGGCGAACTCATCCTCCGCCGGATCGACGCGGACCCAGCCTACGGTTTGGCTGTCTATGGGCCCTGGGTCGCATCGCGTGTGACGTTCCCCCTCCGGTCACTCCTACTACAAGCCAGTCGCAACACGCGAGGCGCGATCTTGTTAAATCTGCTCGTCGTCGCCGGTGGCTTTGCTACCTCGGGGATCGCCGTTGCGACGAAGGCCGGGGGAAAGAGCTCATCGTTGACCTCCTGGGTGGTCTTCACCATCGGCCTCATCATTGCGATGGGGGGTGCGATCACCCAATTCTTTCGCCCTGCGTTTCGGGCTACCGAACGCACGAGCCTCGCGGTCGCGCTGCGTGAGGAAGGCTGGGCCTTCGCGACGGCATCGGGCGCCTATACGGGCGTGGTCACCGAGGCGCTTCCAGCGTTCCAGGCAAAGGTGTCCGATGTGCATCGCCGCGCTGAACGGGTCGCTGCGCTTGATTCGACAACGCCCCCGGCAGCCCATGCGACCGGCCGGAGCCAACCCCGTCGAAACAAGCCAGAGTCGGCGCCTCCGCCGTCGCCGCCGTAACGCACAGAAGTAAAACAGCGACTGTGTGACCAGCGGCCACGGTAGGCGGCGCCCGTAAACCGTCGTCTCTCGCCGCTATGCAACGACGGGGACGCGTGCCAAAGGACCCTCGACTCGCGGCCGCCAAGCATCCGATCGCCGACGGCGCGTCGATGTGACCGCGGCGCTCGAATTCGGGCGAATCCGATCGCCCGCCGCGGCGGTCACCGAGCGGACCCGGACGATGTAAAAGTCGCCAAGGCGATCGCGCCAGTGCGGTCAGGCGGGCGGACGAAGCAATCGTGTCCTCCCGGCCCCGGGCGCTCGCGATGGGGCGTGTGGTGCCCGACTCGGCGGCAAAGCAGTCGTCGGCTGCAGTCACCGGTCCGGATTGACACGCGCGGGCGCGCGCGCCGGGCTGCTGGGAGGTCCTGTCGCCGGAGTGAGGGGCTTCCCCTCGTCCGGATTTACATGCTCGCCGCGAGCTTCGCCGCGATGTGGCCGCCCAATGTACTGGGGGGCTTAAGGG
>JALYTU010000499.1 GCA_030854125.1 Actinomycetota bacterium
GCAGGCGCCGCTGGCCTGGTACTACCTGCCGGCGGGGTTGCGCTTCGCCACGCTGACCGGTCCGCTGCGCGACCCGAGCACGATGAACTGGTCAGATGCCTACACGCGCCTGGCCGATGCAGCTCCAGCGGCGACCGAGAACGCAGTCGTGGCACGTCTCGGTCCGGGCCGGCGCCTGCTCTACGTCCGGCCGCTGACCGAGGGCGCCGAGGGCTGGGCGCCGAACTGGTCAGGACTCGTCCGCCGCCGAGCCGCCCAGTGGGGTCAGCTGCTCGCGGCCGACCCCCGGCTGCGACTCCTGCCCGGGGCCCGGGCGCCCCGCTACTACCGCGGCAGCTGCTGCGTGGCCGACAGCGCGCTCATCTACACCCGCATCGGATAGTGGTCTCCTGCTGGGCCGGCGTGACCCACCGGCTCAAGGCTCGCCCGCCAGCAGCGCGGCGAGGTCGGCCCGCTCGAACATCGCCGCGGTGGCGAGTGCCGAGGGGGAGCCGGCCGCCGGATCGGCGCCGGCCGCGATCAGCGCCCTGATCACCTCGGGCTCATCCTTGAACACCGCTCCGGCGAGTGGGGTCTGGCCGCGATCGTTGGCCCGGCCCGGATCGGCGCCACGGGCGACGAGGGCGCGCACCGTCCCGGCGTGCCCGTGGTAGGCGGCGAGCATCAACAGGGTGTCGCCCGACTGGTTGCTCAGGTCCGGACTCACCCCAGCGTCCACGTAGGCTGCCAGCGCCTCGACCTCCCCACGCCGGGCGAACCCGAACAGGCGGGTCGCAAAGGCGATCAGCTCCTCGTCGGGCTCGGCAGGATCGGAGGGGGGCTGCGCTGACATCGGCTCAGGTCCGAGCGGTGAGCCCGATTCGGGCGCGGACCGGGAACGTCCGGGGGGTCTGGCCGGCATCGATGAGCCGGCGGATCTGCGCCAGGCGCTCGGCGCGTTCATCGGCGGGCAGGGCGGCGATCCAGCTCATCGAGGCGAGGTGGTCGATCACCCGTTCCGGGGAGGCCGTCGAGGCGAAGGTCACCTCGATGTCCCACGGCTCGCGCCAGCCCCCGGCGTCGCGCACCGCGGCCTGCCAGGGCGGCCCGTCGAAGTGGGGATGCTCGGGACGCAGACCGGAGAGCAGGGTGCCGACCTCGTGCGCCCAGGACGCATCACCCCAGTCGGGCACGGTGTCCAGGATGGCCAGGCCGCCCCCCGGGCGCAGAACCCGGCTGATCTCGGCCAGCGCCGCGGCCTGATCAAACCAGTGAAAGCCGTCGGCGACGGTGACCACGGCCACACTGGACTCCGGGAGGGGAATCGCCTCGGCCAGTCCGTCGTGAACCCGGCCGGCGCCGATCGCACCGGCGAGGATCGCGCGCAGCGACGCCTGAGGCTCGACCGCCACCACGTCAAAGCCGGCCGCCAGCAGCACCCGGCTCAGCTTGCCGGTGCCGGCGGCGAGATCGAGCACGGTCGCGCCGGACGGCACTCCGAGCTCGGCGGCGATCGCCCCGGGGACAGCGCGGGCGTAGTCGGGGCGGCCACGCTCATAGGCCTCGGCCACCTCGCCAAAGCGCGCGGCGAGCGGGTGCAGAGTCACGCTCGTGAGCGTATCCCCCGCTCGCGCCCGGCCTGGCCGCCACCGCCGCTGCGCGCGCCGGAGACCGGATAGGGTCCGACCGTGACCGCAGCCCAGAGCGAGCTGATCGAGCGCTTCTATGCCGCCTTTGCTCGCCGGGACGGCGACGCCATGGCCGCGTGCTACGCGCCGGACGTCCGCTTTCGCGACCCCGTCTTCGGTGAGCTGCGCGGCGATGCGCCCGGCGCGATGTGGCGGATGCTCACCGGGCGCGCCGACGACCTCGATATCCGCCTGACCGAGCACGGTGTCGACGGGGAGCACGGCAACGCGCACTGGATCGCCGACTACACCTTCTCGGCCACCGGGCGCACCGTGCACAACGATGTCCAGGCCCGATTTCGCTTCGGTGGCGGACTGATCTGCGATCACGAGGACCGCTTCTCGTTCTGGACCTGGTCACGGCAGGCCCTGGGACCGGCCGGCCTCGCGCTCGGATGGACCCCGCTGCTGCGCGCCCGGGTGCGACGCGAGGCGCTGGCTGGGCTCGAGGCCTTTCGACGCCCGGAGCAGCCATAAGGGTTCCCGACCTTGCCGCTGACGGTCCTGTGCGGCTGCTGCTCGCGATCGTCAGCGTCGCGGCCCTGGTCACCGGCTGCGGCGGATCGTCGGCACGGCCCCCAACCGCGCGGCGCGCACACGCCAGCTCGACCGTTTCGACCCACCCCGGCCCGGGGCAGCACCGTGCGGGCTCGACGCCGAGTGCCGCCTCTCCTCCCCTCCGCGGCCCACTGCGGATCACGGTCCACGCCGGCGCCCGCCGGGCGGGAACGTTCAGCTGGCGCCCGGCCGTGTCGATCCGCCGTCAGACGGCGATCTGGATCTCGCGGGTCGCGGCCGAGCACCTGCCCGGCGACACCGTCACGCTGCTGCGCCTTGACTCCCGACTCGTCACGCTCGCGCTGCATGCGGGGGCCAGCGAGCCCGGTGGACGGGGTTGGCGCTACGGGGACGCGATCCGCGGCGCTGAGCGCGGGCGCGTGCTCGCCGCCTTCAACAGCGCCTTTCGCGAGGGCTACGGTGCGGGCGGCTTCGCCGCCGACGGGCGGATCGGCTGGCGGCTGCGGCGCCGAGCGGCCTCCGTGGTCGTCTACCGCGACGGTGGGGTGAACATCGGGCGCTGGCGTGTGAGCGTCCCGACCCCGGGGCGGCCCACCGCGTTCGTGCGCCAGAACCTGGGGCTGCTGATCGACCGCGGTCAGATCGCCTCCACGGTGGACACCTGCATCAAGCGGTGCTGGGGCGACCCGCTGCACGAGCAGCCGATCGTCGCTCGTTCGGGGCTGGGCATCACGCGCCGCGGCGAGCTGGTCTGGGCGGCGGGATATTCGCTTTCGGTGCGCGCGCTGGCACAGGCGCTGGCGCGGGCCGGCGCGGTGCGCGCGATGGAGCTCGACATCAATCCCCACTGGGTGGCCGGTTACCTCTACGTCCACGGCCGGCGCACGGCCGTGGTGCCCCTCCCGCTCGTCCCCGGCCAGGCCGGGATCGCCGGCCAGTTCCTGACCCCCTACTTCCGGGACTTCTTCAGCGTGCTGCCGCGCCGTCCCGCGCCCGGGCGCGCTGGGTGACCAGGACGCACGCCCCGACCACCAGCGCGGCGAGCAGCGC
>JALYTU010000500.1 GCA_030854125.1 Actinomycetota bacterium
CTGACCCTGATCGAGGTTCTTCTTGAACATCTCCACGCCAGTGACGACGGTCGTCACGGTGGGCTTGATCCCGACGATCTCGACCGTCTCGCCGATCTTGATGATCCCGCTCTCGATGCGCCCGGTGGCCACCGTCCCGCGGCCGGTGATCGAGAAGACGTCTTCGACCGGCATCAGGAACGGCTTGTCCAGGTCACGGACCGGCTCGGGGATGTAGGTGTCCAGCGCCTCGGCGAGCTCGAGGATCTTGCCCTCGTACTCCTCGTCGCCCTCGAGCGCCTTCAGCGCCGAGCCGATGACGAACGGGATGTCGTCCCCGGGGAAGTCGTACTCGGACAGCAGGTCGCGAATCTCGACCTCGACGAGCTCGAGGAGCTCGGGGTCATCGACCATGTCGGCCTTATTGAGGAAGACGACGATGTACGGCACGCCGACCTGACGCGCGAGCAGGATGTGCTCACGGGTCTGGGGCATGGCGCCGTCGGCCGCCGACACGACCAGGATGGCGCCGTCCATCTGCGCGGCGCCGGTGATCATGTTCTTGACGTAGTCCGCGTGACCGGGGCAGTCAACGTGGGCGTAATGCCGATTGGCGGTCTCGTACTCGACGTGGGAGGTCGCGATCGTGATGCCGCGCGCCTTCTCCTCCGGGGCGTTGTCGATCGAATCGAACGACCGCACCTCGGTGCCGTCGCCGAACTTGTCGTGGAGCACCTTGGTGATGGCCGCGGTCAGCGTCGTCTTGCCATGGTCGATGTGACCGATGGTGCCGACGTTGACATGGGGCTTGTCGCGCTCAAACTTGGCCTTCGCCACTTTGGTGTCGCTCCTTCTAACTCTTGAGATTTGGCTCGCCGGGCGCCGCAGGCTTGTCCTGTGGCCGCGAACCCGTACAGGGTATAAGTTTTCCGTCCGCCGCTGCTGCTACGTCACGCAGCGGCCATTCCGTCAGCGCATTCCGACGGTCTCCTTCTCACCGCCGATCACCTTCTCGGCGATATGCGCCGGCACCTCCTCGTAGCGATCGAACTGCATCGTGTACGTGGCGCGGCCCTGGGTGGTGGAGCGCAGATCGGTCGCGTAGCCGAACATCTCGGCCAGCGGCACGTGTCCGGTCACGACCTGGGCGTTGCCGCGCTGCTCCATGCCGCTGACCTGGCCGCGCCGACGCTGCAGGTCCCCGATCACGTCGCCCATGAACTCCTCGGGGGTCACGACCTCGACCGAGAACACCGGCTCGAGCAAGACGGGCTTGGCCCGCGCCACGGCCGCCTTGAGCGCCAGCGAACCGGCGACCCGGAAGGCGATCTCCGAGGAGTCCGTGTCATGGGACTTGCCGTCGGTCAGCGTGACCCGGACGTCAACGAGCGGATATCCCGCCCGGGGCCCGTTGGACATCGCGTCCTCGACGCCCTTCTCGACGGCGGGAATGAACTCGGTCGGAACCGACCCCCCCTTGACCTTGTTGATGAACTCGAAACCCTCGCCCGGCGCCGGCTCGACATTGATGTAGACGATGCCGTACTGACCCGAGCCGCCGGTCTGGCGCACGAGCCGGCCCTCGACCTTCTCGGCCGTCCCGCGGATCGTCTCGCGGTAGGAGACCTGCGGACGTCCGACGTTGGCGTCGACCTTGTACTCGCGCATCATCCGGTCCACGAGGATCTCGAGGTGCAACTCGCCCATCCCGGAGATCTCGGTCTGGCCGGAGTCCTCGTTGGTGGCAACCCGGAAGGTGGGGTCCTCCTCGGCCAGACGGCCCAGGGCGACCGACATCTTCTCCTGGTCGGCCTTGGTCTTGGGCTCGATCGCGACCTTGATGACCGGCTCGGGGAACGTGATCATCTCGAGCTTGATCGGCTTGTCGGGCGCGGCCAGCGTGTCGCCGGTGACGACCTGCTTGATGCCGACGGCGGCGGCGATGTCGCCCGCGTAGACCTCGGCGAGCTCCTCGCGCTCGTTGGCGTGCATCATCAGGATCCGTCCAACACGTTCGGTCCGGCCCGAGCTGACGTTGAGGACCCGTGCACCCGCGGCGAGCGTGCCCGAATAGACGCGGAAGTAGGTGAGCTTGCCGACGTAGGGATCGGCCATGATCTTGAAGGCCAGCGCGGCGAACGGCTCATCGTCGGCGGCCCGCCGGATCGCGGGCACGCCACCGTTGTCTGAGCCCTTCTCGGGCTCCAGGCCTTCGACCGGCGGCACATCGAGCGGGCTGGGCAGGTAGTCGATAACCGCATCGAGCAGGGGCTGCACGCCCTTGTTCTTAAAGCTCGAGCCGCACAGCACCGGAGTGAGCTGGATGTTCAGGGTCGCCTTGCGAATCGACTCCTTGAGGACGGCGACGGGAATCTCGCGCTCCTCGAGGATCATCTCCGTCAGCTCGTCGTCGAAATTGGAGAGCTCGTCGAGCATGAACTCGCGGGCCTGCGCGGCGCGCTCCACGTGATCGGCCGGGATGGCGATGACCTCCTGCTCCTTGCCGAGGTCGTCGTTGTAGATGACCGCCTGGTTCTCAACCAGATCGATGATCCCCAAAAAGTCACCCTCGGCCCCGATCGGCAGCTGAATCGGTACCGGCCGGGCGGCGAGGCGATCGATCATCGTCTGCACGCCGGCCGTGAAGTTGGCGCCGATGCGGTCCATCTTGTTGATGTAGGCGATCCGCGGCACGTGGTACTTGTCGGCCTGGCGCCACACAGTCTCGGACTGCGGCTCGACGCCGGCGACGGAATCAAACAGCGCGATCGCACCGTCGAGCACCCGCAGCGAGCGCTCGACCTCGACGGTGAAGTCGACGTGGCCCGGCGTATCGATGATGTTGATGCGGTGGTCGTGCCAGGTGGCCGTGGTGGCGGCGGAGGTGATCGTGATCCCGCGCTCCTGCTCCTGCTCCATCCAGTCCATGACCGCCGCGCCCTCATGAACCTCACCCATCTTGTAGGTCCGACCGGTGTAATAGAGGATGCGCTCAGTCGTCGTCGTCTTACCGGCGTCGATGTGCGCCATGATTCCGATGTTGCGAGTCTTCTGAAGGGTGAACGAGCGTGGCATGTGTTTTGGTCGGTTCTGAGCGGTGGGCGGCAGTGGGCGAGCGGGCCGGCGTCGCCGGCTGCGGTCATGAAAAAGGGCCCAGTGGGCCCGATTACGACGCAGGTGTCGAGGCCGGACGTGTCCTATGAAGTCGAAGTCTCCATTGTGTGAATGGTCCGCAGCCGGGAGCGGACGCAGATG
>JALYTU010000501.1 GCA_030854125.1 Actinomycetota bacterium
GGCTCGGATCACCTGCCGGTAGCCCAAGCCGACGGCCATCATCAGCACGATGATCGCGGCGGCGATCGGGAGAGAAAGCTTCAACTCGCCGCTGCCCGCGAGCACGAGCACCGCGAGCATCGCCTCGGGTCCGTAAGCAACGGACGACAGCGCATCGGATGCCAGCACCGGCAGCGCCACGAGCTTTCGCATCCGCTCCTCCGCCACCGCCGCACTGCGCAACGCAGGGCCCACAAGCGCACGCCTCACAACGAATCCGAGGCGACCCGCGCCAGATGGCGACGCACCCGCAAGCGGCATCGCCTCCAGGTCCTCGGAATGATCGGGCCGGCCGCTGCGGATCTGCACAAAGCGCCCTCGGCGAGCGCCGGGTTCGCTCTCATACGAGAGCTTGGGGTCGACCGGCAGCGCCCGCTCCCAGGACGCCCGGTCCTCAATCGAGCCGTGCCACTGACGACCGACCGCCTGCAGCCGGGAAAGCTCAAGATCATCGATCTGCGGCAGCACCGAGGAACCAGCTACGCCCGTCGCCGAGCCGCTGCCCCGGCCGTGTTCCTCACGGCCAGTCCCCGTCTGCGAAGCGCTCACACCCACATCCTCTCAACCACGACGATCGACGTCAGACTCGAGGCATAGCTGGCCGGTCGTCCGCGCCGCCGCGGGCGAAGGGCGATGCGCGACTCGCTCGCCGCAGGGCGCTCGCAACGGCAGCGAAGCACGGCCGTCGTGATCGGTCGCGAACGAGCCCGCCCCGCCGGCCTCGTTGGGCGGAAAGAGCCGCAGGGCAAAGGTAGGTCCCCCGACCCGGTCGGACATTGTCGCCTTACGCCAAGCTCGGCCACATGCCGGGCTCGCTGGGGCGACAAGCATGAGCTTTCCCGAATCGCACCCGTCACACGATCAAGAAGACCACAGCGGCCACAACTGGCGTTGTCGGGGTCGACTTCATCCTCTTCGCGCGCTCTGCACGGCAATGCGGGGCGCGATGTCAGGCTGAGCGGCGCTGGCAAGTACGGGTCAACAACCGAGCGGGGCGCGCAGCAGTTACGGCACGGCGGGCGATAGCGGCCCACGGTCGCGAAGGCAGCCGTGGGCCGTTAGGAGCAGAAGCGGAGAGCCCTGCGTTCACCGGTGGCCCCTGGTCGCTTCACTAAGCGGCCCCCGCCACCGCCGGCAGCAGATTCGAGCCGTGAGGTTCACCGTTGCGCCGTACTCGTTGCCGTCCCGCTCGAGCGACAATCCCAACGCGCCCGATCGGGACTCCGTGCTGCGCGCAGATCTCATTGACCGATGGTCAGGTCGAGCCCGGTCGCGAGCGCGGCGTCGGCATAGCTGAGCATCAGCGCGTCGCCGATGCGCTTGACCTCGCGAGCGCCGTACTCACCTAGCGTGCCCTTAATGGCAACAGCGGACCTGACTGCGAGGTCGGGAGCCTGCTCGCCGCTCCGGGGGGCCTCGGTCATCGCGGCGAGGCTCGGCAACGGAAAGGTCTGTCGGCGGTCCTCGCTCAGCACTGTCAGAACTCGGCGGAGCATCTGGTGCCGGAGCTGGCGAGATGTCCCGCGTAGGGAGCCGCGGCTTGTTGGCGGGTTTCTACCCGCCAGGTGTGCGGTCATATACCCGTTGGGGGTATGCTACGGTTGTTGCGTGAGTACAACGTCGACACCCGGCTACATCGCCTCCAAGGAACAGCTGCTCAACCGGCTGGCGCGAGTGGAAGGTCAGGTGCGCGGCATCGCGCGGATGGTCGATGAGGATCGCTATTGCATTGACGTGATCACCCAGATCTCCGCGATGCAGGCGGCGCTTGACGCGGTCGCGCTCGGTCTGCTCGATGCGCACGCCCGTGTCTGCCTGCTCGGCGAGGGCGCCGGAGCGGCTGATCGCGTTGAGCGGGCGACCGAGCTGATCAGTGCCGTAGGCCGACTGGTGAAGCGATGAGCGCAGCTGAGACAGTCACCGCGGTGAGCGCGGGCGCGACAGAGCCGCCAGTTTTAGGGACGGAGACGGCGAGGCTTGGCATCGAGGGGATGCACTGCGCCTCGTGTGTCTCACGGATCGAGCACGAGCTCGATCGCATCCCCGGCGTGATGCAGGCGAATGTGAACCTCACGTCAGAGGCGGCGACTGTCCAATACCGGTCCGGGGCAGCCGATGTCGGCGAGCTCGAGCGAGCGGTGGAGCGTGCGGGCTACAAGGTTCGTCCAGCACCGGTTGAGGGCGAGGACGCGATCGAGCGCCAGGAGCACGATCGCGAGCGCGAATACGGAGCGCTGATGCGCAAGTTTTGGTTTGCGGCCGCGATCTCGCTGCCGGTGCTGGTGCTGTCCTACCCCGATCTGTTTGGGCTGGATCGGTGGTCGTTCTTCGCTAAGGGCAGTGACTCGCTGTGGTGGGTGTGGCGTGGCTTGGGGCTGGTGACAGTTCCGGTGCTGGTTTGGTCTGGTGGTCATTTCTTCACTGGTGCGTGGCAGGCGTTGCGCCATCGTCACGCCAACATGCACGTGCTGATTGTGGTTGGGATCTCCGCGGCGTGGTTGTATTCGACCGTCGCGGTGTGGTGGCCTGGCATCTTTCCCAAGGCGAGCCTTGCGCAGGAGTACTACGACGTGAGCGCTGTTGTGGTGGCGCTCGTGACGCTGGGGATGGCGTTTGAGGTCAAGGCGAAGGGGCGCTCCTCGGAGGCGATTCGCAAACTGGTCGGGCTACAGGCCAAGACCGCGCGCGTGATCCGCGACGGGCAGGAGCTCGACATCCCGGTCGAGGATGTGGTCGTGGGCGATCTGGTGGCGGTGCGCCCGGGCGAGAAGGTGCCCGTCGACGGCGTGATGACCGAGGGCTCCTCGAGCCTTGACGAGTCGATGGTCACCGGCGAATCGCTACCGGTGGACAAGCAGCCGGACGATGAGGTGATCGGCGCGACGATCAATACGACGGGCGCGTTTCGCTTCCGCGCGACGAAGGTCGGGGCGGACACGGCGCTGGCGAGCATCGTGCGCATGGTCGGCGACGCGCAGGCGACGAAGCTGCCGATCCAGCGTGTCGTGGATCAGGTCGCGGGTATCTTCGCGCCGGCGGTGATGATCATCGCGATCGCCGCCTTCGTGGTGTGGTTTAACCTCGGCCCGACCCCGGCGCTGGCCTACGCGGTGATCGTTGCGGTTACGGTGCTGATCATCGCCTGTCCGTGCGCGCTGGGGCTCGCGACGCCGACGTCGTTGACGGTCGGGA
>JALYTU010000502.1 GCA_030854125.1 Actinomycetota bacterium
TACGCGAACCGTCGCCCGCGCCGGGTACCGAAATTCAACACCGGGATCGCTTTCACGGCACGCGCTGCAACGAACCGGACGAGCGCTTTGCGACGGCTCCGAGCGCTGGCTCCAACTCGAAGTGCTCGGCCAAACGGCCGGCTGGCGGCGATCTCACCGCATCCACCGGACGCTGGGCAGAGAGGCAACGGAGGTCCGGCGCCCGGCTCACCGAGCCAACCTGCACTGGGCAGCGTTGGGGCCGGGCGTTCGGCAGCTACGCCTCGTCGCCGAGCGAGACGATGTGCTCGGGTAGCCGCTCGTTGTCGCCGTACATGAAGTGGTTGCGCATGTTCTCGGAGAACCGGCTGGCCTCGGTGGACTTTCCGACCGCCTCTGCGACCTCGCGGACCAGCATGGGGGAGGCGCCACAGCAGACGCCGAGGTAGTTGATGCCGAGTTGGTGGATTTCCTTGGCGAAGGCGCCGATCTCGTACCGGTTGGCGTAGAGCGGGTCCAGCGCCGTCGGGAACGTCCGGCCGTGCGGTGAGGGCACCCTGGCGCGGTCATCGCTGAGGTTAAAGAAGGTTGGTTCCTTGGCGGTGGTCCGGTATGGGATCGGCAGTGCGCCGACGTGGCACGACACGGCCGCGCGGATCTGCTTTAGCCAGGGCAGCATCGTTTCGGGCCCGCGGAAGCAATTCATGCCCACTACGGTCGCGCCAGCCTGCTCCAGCCGCTGGCAGGTCTCAACGATGCCTACCCCGTCGGCCATCTCCTCCATCGCCATCGGCGCGATCGTGAGGACGACGGGCAGGCCGGTGGCCTTCGCGACCTCGAGCGCCGCGAGCGCCTCGCCAGCGTAATAGAACGTCTCGCCGATGATCATGTCGGCGCCGCCTTCGACGGCCCAACCCACCATCTCCTCAAACATGCCCCGCACCTCAACCTGGCGGGCGGTGTCGTCGGGGTCCCAGATGTTGGTGTTCGAGATGTTGCCGGCCATCAGGTCCCCGGATCGCTGGTCGGCGACCTCCCGGGCGATCTGGAGTGCGGCACGGTTCAGCGGCTCGAGCAGGTCCTCCTTGCCAATGACCCGCATCTTCTCGCGGTGACCGTTGTAAGTGAACGCCTCGACGACGTCGGAGCCGGCACGCTGAAAGTCAACGTGCAGGGTCCGCAGCGCGTCCGGATACTCCAAGGCGACCTCGGGAACGAACTCACCCGCGCTCAGGTAGCCACGGCGCTCCAACTCAAACAGGAAACCCTCCGCACAGATCACCGGGCCCGCATCCAGACGTGCGGTCAGGCCCCCGCTCGGAACCTCAGACGTGGACTCGGTCATGTGGTGCTCCTTGGTAGTGAAGAGACGGGACGTCTCACGAGAGATCAGATACTCGGACGTCGACATCAACACGCGACGCGACCCGCGACCGCGGGTGGTGGCGGCATCCTGACGATGATCGCAGGCATGATCGGTCAGCACACGCCCTCCATCTCTCGTGGATCGGCACTACGTCGATGCACGCGGTCTCCTGACTCCCAGGTCGAGTGCCCTCACTCCGCCTTCCCAGGCCGGTAGGCCCATAGGCACATGGGGTTCGAGCTCCTGGTCCCAATCGAGCCGCACTGCGCGCTCGCTTTCCTCGCTCGTATCGGACCTGACCCCACGCGTGCTTTGCGACGCGAGCGCTCGCGCGCCGAGTGCCGCAACCGAATGGCGGTGGTGGTCGTGTGCGTAGGCTGCTGCTACGGCTACCGCGCCTCGGGCGGGCCGTCGGCGTGGGCTCGGGCACCACCGAGTCGATGGTGGTCCACATCGTCTCCCTCATCTCATCAGGACGCAGCTGTTCTGGGGCGCGAACTCCCGAGCGCCGATCCGCGGCTGAGCTACTTCCCCAGCGGGCGCGGCCTCAGGGAGCAGCGCAGATCACGAACACGTCGACCGCGCTCCCCGAGGTCTGGGCTACCCAAGCGGTCGGGATGCCCCCTTCCGGGACGGATCCGTAGGTGAGGCCACCGTCGGTTGAGTACGCCGGCTCACTGGTAGTAAGTGAGCCGTTCGCTTCTGCTCCCCCACCAGTCGCCCGCTCGCCAGGGTGACATACGGCTTGCGAAGCTCCAGGGGTTCCATCGCGGACCACCACGTTGGTCGCCCCGTTGGCGCCAGCTGCGCCCTTTGGGCCCTGTGAACCTAGCCCCCCCGGCGAGCCCTGTGGGCCCTGTTGGCCGGAATTTCCCTGAACCCCTCGCTGGCCGGTCGGTAATTGTCCGGACCTGAAGTCCCGCGCCAGCAGCGAACCAACCTTGACCTTGGCCGCGGTCACCGCGTGGTTCCTGATCTGTCGCGTGCCGACGCTGTTGGTGGGAAGGCGAAACGCCGCGTACGAGGTCCCCCCCAGCGCAACGAACAGTGCAAGGTACGCCACGACATTGCTACGAAGGTGCGCTTGGAGCTTGATCAACATGATCGCCTCGGATTTGTTGCCGTACAAGATGTTCGGACTCCCGCCGGCGAGTCCGAACAACGGTCCGCTCGTCGTCACCGGTCCGCTGTCCGAAAGTACCGGCAAGCGCTGCGCGGCACAACAGCACAACGTGACGCCGTTCGGTTCCTTGTCGCCACAGTAACCGGGGCTGCTCCGCCAGCGTTGCCGCTGACGAAATCCGGACACCCCGGATCTGGCTCGCCCCAGCCCCGACAGTGCGCGCGCGCTCGGGGGGCATCGCGCTGATCGGCGCCGTCGCGGCGTTGATTCGCCTGCCATCCCGCAACTCGGTTCACAGCCCCCACAGCACCGCGCTCTGCCGCACCCTCGCCCGCCGCGCCCGGCCCCGGGGACTGTAATCTCGCACCGCCTGAAGGAAGACCGACGCCTCGGCCAGCAGATCATGGTTCGGGCTGCCTCGAGGAGCACCTCCATGCCGTCGCCGAGACCGGCATCGGCTTCCAGCGGGAGGGTGACTGGAGCCGCACCCTCCGCACCCCGGGCGCGATAACCGCCGATCTCCGGGCGCCCGCGTGAGCACGCTGCACGTCTCGCCGCTTTCGACCCGGGAGACGCTCGTGCTCGCGCGCAAGAGACGGCCGTCGCCGTCGCCCTCGACGATCGACTGGGTGCTAGGAGCTCTGCGTCGCTCCGCACTCGCGAGGCGATCGCCGCTGTCAAGGGGAGATCTCATGGCCACCGACATCGAGACTGCTGGATCCACGAACGACCAGGCGCGAGACGAGCCGCTGACGGCGTGCAC
>JALYTU010000503.1 GCA_030854125.1 Actinomycetota bacterium
GGCTCGGACAGATAGCGGTCCAGCCGCGTGCCCGCCGCCTCTGCCGGGACCAGCAGCTCGCTCACGGCGGCGGCGTCGGGGCCGGGCCGGCGCCGGCGTCAGGGCGCGGGCCCTCGAGGACATAGAGCAGCGCAAGCACGCCGAGCGTGATCGACGTGTCGGCGA
Organism: Actinomycetota bacterium; assembly: GCA_030854125.1. Classification (GTDB taxonomy): domain Bacteria; phylum Actinomycetota; class Thermoleophilia; order Solirubrobacterales; family Solirubrobacteraceae; genus Palsa-465. The sequence continues at coordinate 166 of JALYTU010000503.1, forward strand.
GGTTGAAGGCCGGCCACAACGGCAGCTTGATGAAGTCCGTCACCGATCCGCCCGCCAGACGGTCGATCAGGTTGCCCACGGCGCCGCCGATCAGCATCCCGGTCGGCAGCCAGAGCAGCGGTCGCTCGGGGCGCCAGAGGAAGTACGCGACCAGCGCGGCCAGCGCCACGAAGGTGACCACGAGCACGATCGCCCCCCCGCCGGACAGAAGGCCGAAGGCGACTCCGTCGTTGCGCACGTGCACGAGCGAGACCCCCGGCAGGAACTTGTGCACGTCGCCAACCGCGATCCCGGTCACCACGAGATGCTTGGTCAGCCGATCCAGGATGACGACGAGCGCGAGCACCCCGACGGCGCGCCGAAGTGCCGGCCCCCGCCGGCGCCGGACAGGCGACGGCGGCTGCTCGGCCGGTGCGGTAGCGCGCTCGGTGGCCGCGTCAGCCGGCGATGGCATTGACCACGATCGTCCGTACCACGTACAGGACGATGATCGCGATCATCGGGGTGAAGTCAAACCCGCCCATGCTTGGCACCAACCGCCGGAAGAGCCGCAGGTATGGCTCCGAGACGTCGCGCAGGAAGCCGAGCAGCGCGTCGCTGTAGCGCGAATACGAGGGCCGGACGCCGAACGAGAGCATCAGGTTGAGCAGCAGGTAGACGAAGATGAGCACGATGTAGACGGTGAACAGCGCGCTGACGTAGTTGGCCATGTCGACCCGGGTGACGGCCAGCGCGATCATCGTTTCGGCTCCCCGCTGACCCGGTCCATCGCCAGCGAGAAGGCGTTCCGCACGCCGGCTCGCTCCAGCGCGTCCAGGCCTCGGGCGGTCGAGCCCCCTGGTGAGGTGACCTCTCGGCGGACGGCCAGCGTGTCGTAATCGCGGGCCTGCAGCAGCGCGCCCGTCCCGTTCATCGTCTCCACGACCAGGCGCGCGGCGAGCGCCGGCCCCAGACCATGGCGCACCGCGGCATCGATCTGGGCCTCGACCAGCAGCGCCTGGTAGGCGGGGCCGACCGAGGTCACCGACGAGGCGACGCCGAGCTCGGATTCGCTGGCGCTGATGACTGTCCCCAGCCGCGCCAGCAGCGTCAGCAGCTCGCGCTCGAGCTCGGCATCGACGCCTGGGGCGGGTGTGTAGAGCACGATCCCGCGGCCGATCTGCACCGGCGTGTTGGGCATCAGGCGGAAGATCGGTGTATCGGGGTAGGCGGCACTCAGCGCGGCCAGCTCGATGCCACCGGCCAGCACCGACGCGACCGCGCTGACGTGGGGGCGGATCTCCTGCGCCACCGCGCCGAGCTGGTAGGGCTTATGGCAGAGAAAGACGATGTCCGAGCCGGCCGCGACTTCGGCGTTGGCCGCCGCGCGGCCGCCGAGCTCGGCGGCCAGAGCCAGCGCCCGTCCCGAGCCAGCGTCGGAGCAGAGAACGGGATCACCCCAGCCGCGCGCCATCGCGCGTGCCATGTTGCCCGCTCCGATGAGACCGACTCGCATGCTTGAGAATGTACCTGCGCGCCGCCCGAGTTCTCGTCCGGGCGTCAGTTCCGCGTCAGGATTGGTTGAAGAAGCCCTTTTCGACCAGTCGCGCGCGCTCTTCGGCGGAGACCTCGACATTGTGCGGGGTGAGCAGGAACACCTTGTCGGCGATCCTCTGCATTCCACCATCCATCGCATAGGTCAGGCCGCTGGAGAAATCGATCAGACGCTTGGACAGATCGGTGTCGGTGCTCTGGAGGTTCAGGATCACCGGGATCGAGTCCTTGAACTTGTCGGCGACGTCCTGGACGTCGTTGAAGCTCTTGGGGGCGACGAAGTGCACCCGTACGTCGCCGGAGCCGCGGCCGTTGCTCGGCCGGGTGCCACCGCCGACCGCGCGCAGCGACGTCGTGCGCCGCTCCGGCTCGGAGTCGTCAGCGAAGATGTCGTCAATCTCGTCGCGCCGGCGGCGGGTCGCGAGCTTGCGCACGTTGGGGCGCTCTCGGTGGGTGTCCTCGGTCGCCGGCGCGGCCTCCTGGTAGGCCTCGTGCTCGTCGTCCTCGTAGACGTCATCCTCGGCGAGGCCGAAATAGACGAGTGTGCGATGCCAGGTGTCTCGGAAGGCCATGTGCGGTGTGGTTCGCGCGGTGCGAGCGATTCCCTGCCGGGATTATGGCGCGCCAGCGTACAGGATCGTCCCCAGACGCACGATCGTAGCCCCCTCGGCCACGGCAACGGCAAAGTCCTGGCTGGTGCCCATCGAGAGCTCGGGCAGCCGATGGGCGCCCGCCAGCTCGCGCAGCGCCGCGAAATGGCGCCGATTGGACTCGGGATCGGCCGCGAGCGGGGGCATCGTCATCAGTCCGACGACGGTCACCGGACAGCGCTCCAGAAAGCCGGGCAGATCGCCCGGGGCGACCCCGCCCTTGCCCTCCTCCCCGGCGACGTTGACCTCGACGAGCACCCGCGTGCCGGCATCGCCGTGGCGTTGCAGCTGACCGAGCACCGAGTCGCTGGCCACCGAGTGGATGTAGCGGACGTGGGGAAGGATGTCGCGCACCTTGCGACTCTGCAGCTGGCCGATGAAGTCCCACGTGAAGGCGGCCGCTCCAGGCGCCGACCGCTTGCGGTCGAGCTCCTGAGCACGGTTCTCCCCCACGGTCCGGATCCCCCCCTCGGCCAGTGCGGCAAGCGCCTCGGGGGCCAGATACTTGATCGCGGCGAGGATCTCCACCGTCTCGGGGTCGCGGCCGGTCGCGGCGATCCGCTCCCGGACCATGTCGAGGTTGGCGCGCACACGCTCGGCGGTCAGGCCCTGGACTATCGGCACCATGCGATCCCCGCCTGTCGGCCGGTGACGCCGCGGTCGCGACGATGTGAGAAGAAAAGGCCCGGATCCGCGCAGATCGTGCACAACCCGATGGCGTGGACGATGTCGACCCCAGCGGCGGCCAGGTCATGGCGGGCGATCGCGGGCAGGCCCAGATTGGCACCGGCGTGCACGGCCGCGGGCCGGTCGGCGAAGGCATCGTGGACCTCGGCGCCCACCTCGTAGCAGCAGGGGCCGGCCCCGGGACCGATC
>JALYTU010000504.1 GCA_030854125.1 Actinomycetota bacterium
ACCTGGCGGGACTGCCACCGCTGACCCCGGTCGCCGCCGGGGCCAGGGCGACCGTGTTCGTTGACGCGCGGCAGCACGGCTATGCCTGGGCGCTGCGGCAGGCCGGGGCCGACAAGGTGCTGGCCTCGGGGGGCTCACGAGCGATCGCCCTGCCCGTGCCGCTACCGGCGCGTGCGTCGCGAACCGGCCTTTATCAGCTGGCACTGCGATACGGCGCCCATCGGACGCTGGTGCCGCTCGTCGGCGCCTCGGCCGCCGCCTCGGCACAGGTTCTCGTTGTCCTGCCGGCGCTCACCTGGCAGGCGCTCAATCCCGTCGACGACGACGGGGACGGCATCCCCAACACGCTCAGCGCCGGCTACCCGGTGCTGCTCTCACGACCGCTGGTCAACGGCCTTCCCTCCGGTTGGGGACAGCTGGTTGCGCTGCTCGCCTACCTGCAGCGCAACCACTTCAGCTATCAGCTGACCACCGACCTCGGTCTCGCCTTCGGCGTGGGACCGCGGCTGGCCGGACATGCCGGAGTGATCCTCGCCGGCGACGAGCGCTGGGTGCCGGGTTCCCTGGCCGCTGCGCTGCGCGGCTACGTGACCGGCGGAGGCCATCTCGTCTCCCTCGGCGTCGACTCGCTGCGCCGCGGCGTCACCCTGACCGCCGCGCGCGCCACGCGACCCACGGGCCCGCGACCGACCGACATCCTCAGCGCCCGCGTTGGACCGGTGAGCGGCACCCACGGGGCGTTCATCCTCGCCGGACGTGACCGGCTAGGCCTGTTCCGCGGCACCTCGGGCGCCTTTCGGGCCTTCTCGGCCTACCAATCCTTTTCGGGAGTGACGGCGCCGCTGACGGTCGCCTCCGCGGCGGGAGCGACGAGCACCAGCTCGGCGATTCTCGGCTATCGGCTCGGCCAGGGCACCGTGATCGATGTCGGCATCGTGGGCTTCGCCGCGCGTCTGGCCCGCAGCACGGACGCCCAGGAGATCCTGCGTCGGATCTGGACTGTGATCTCGCGCTGACGGCCGCGGTCAGGCGTAGGCGGCGGTGAAGCGCCGCCGCGTGTACTGCGGATGCTCGAGCTCATCGACCAACGCCACGGCAAGATCGCCCGAGGTGATCGCGGTCCGCCCGTCGGCATCGGTGACCGGCCGGTCGTCGCCACGCGTCCGGTAGCCGCCACGCGCATCGCCGGGCCTCAGATTCTCCGGCGGCGGGCTGAGGAGGGTCCAGTCCAGCTCGGGCGGGGCGGCCAGCAGCAGGTCCAGGGCCTGCGCCCCGGCCTCCGCCTCGGCCAGATACTCCTGGGGAAAGTCCGGCGATTCGATCAGGCGCCGCCCGTCCTCGCCGTGCAGACTGCCGCCGCCGCCGATCACGGCCAGCCGGGCGACGCCGGCGGCCGGAACGGCCTGGATCAGTGCGCGCACGGTGGCCGGGATGACGCTGCGGTCCGGGCCGCTGCGATCGGTGACCGAGGAGACGACGACGTCGTGGCCGGCGATCGCGCTTGTCAGCGTGTGCGCATCCGTCGCGTCGACCGTGGCCGGACGCGCTCCGATGACCGCCTCGAGCTTGGCCGGGTCGCGGCCGATCGCCGTCACCTCGTGGCCGCGGCTCAGAGCCTCGCGTGCGATCGCGCCACCCAGCCAGCCCGACGCTCCGATCACCGCGATCCGCATGCCGCGGATTGTGACAGTCGCGCGATCCCTACCGTGTGCCCGGCATGACCGCTCTCTTCAAGCGCCTGGTGTCCTCGGTCGCGGCCTACCAGGTCGCCGACGTCGTCTCCAAGCTGACCGCGGTCCTGCTGCTGCCGGTCTACACCCGCTACATCCACCCGGCCGGTTACGGCGTCGTCGAGCTGCTCGCCAACGGGGTGATCCTGATCAGCATCCTCGTGCGCTTCGGGATGATCGAGGCGTTCCTGCGCTTCTATTTCACCGACACAGATCCCGAGCGGCGGGACGCGCTCGTGCGCCGCACCGCCGGCTTCCTGTTCGTCGCCACCTCGGTGGCGGCGATCGTGCTGGCCGCGTTCTCCGCCCCGCTGAGCACGCTCGTGCTCAGCCACCGCGACACGGCGACGTTCCTGATCGCCGTGCTCGGGATGTGGTCGTTCACCAACCTCGAGCTCGCCTATGGGCTGCTACGCGTCGACGAGCGGCTGCGTGCGTACGCGATCGCGTCGGTCAGCAACGTCGTGCTCACGATCGCGGGTTCGGTGGTCCTGGTGGTCGGCTTCGGGGACGGACCCCGCGGGCTGCTGGCGGCCAACTACGGCGTCTCGACCGTCATCCTGCTCGCGCTGTGGTGGACGATGCGCGGCCGGCTGGCGCCGCGCCGGGCGGGGGCCGAGCGGCTACGCATCCTGCTGCGCTTCGGACTGCCGACCGTCCCGGCCGAGGCCTCGGTCTACGCGCTCAGCATCGTCGATCGCTACTACCTCTATCACGGCCGCGGGCCGGCCGTGGCGGGCCTGTATTCGATCGCCGTCAAGCTGGCGGGCTCGGTCGCGTTCATCGTCCGCGCGTTTCAGTACGCCTGGCCGCCGCTGGCCTACTCGATCACCTCAGACGCGCAGGCCGCCCGCTTCTACGGGTTGGTGACGACCTACTACGCGCTGATCAGCGGCTGGGTCGTGGCGGCTCTGACGCTGCTCTCGCGGTGGGTGCTGCGGATCCTGACCGCCCCGGCATTCGCCGGTGCTCACAGCGCGCTGCCGTGGCTCGCGCTCGGATGGGCACTGTACGGACTGTGGGTGATCTTCCTCGTCGTCGCCGGCCGGGCCCAGGTGACGATGCGCAACCTTCCGGCCGCGATCGCGGGGCTGGCGGTCAACATCGTGCTGCTGGTGCTGTTGGTCGGCCCGCTCGGGCTCGCCGGCGCCGGGATCGCGCTGTGCGGCGCCTATGCCGTCATGCTCGGGGTGATGTTCGCGCTGACCCGCAACGCCTTCCGCGTCGACTTCGAGTGGGGTCGCCTCGGTCGTCTGGTGCTGGTGCTGGGCGGCCTGGCCGTGGCCGGAGAGCTGCTGCTCCCCGCGCACGGGACGGTCGGACTGCTATCGCGGATCGCGGTGGTGATCGCGATTGGGCCCGTGCTGGCGGCCACCGGGTTCGTGCACGCGGCCGAGCTGCGCCAGGCCCGCGAGCTGTTGGCCCGGGTCCGCCGAAGTCGCGCGGCCGAGGATGACTCGTGAGCGCGTCCGGCGCGGGTGGCGC
>JALYTU010000038.1 GCA_030854125.1 Actinomycetota bacterium
TAAGACGGCACGTCGTATAGGAGCACGACCGTACCCCTCTGGCGTGCGTCTGTGCAAGAGTCAGGGGTCTTCCCGGCGCAGCCGCTTTTGGGTCGGTGCGGATCCTGGTGCAGAACGCCCGGGCCAGCGCGGCGAGGGTGACGTGGCGATGCCAGCCGGTGAACGACCGGCCCTCGAAGTGGTCCAGGCCCAGGCCGGTTTTCAGCTCGCGGTAGTCGTGCTCGATCCGCCAGCGGATCTTGGCCAGCCGCACCAGTTCGGCGGCGGGGGTGCCTTCGGGGAGGTCAGCCAGCCAGTAGCCGGCGGGCTCGCCGGCTTCGGGGGGGCCATTCGGCAAGCAGCCAGCATTCCGGCAGGCTGCCGTCGGCGGCGCGGGGATGCCGCGGTTGGCGAGGCGGACCCGGATGGCCACGAAATGGCCGGTCATCGCCGCGTCAGGATTGCCGCTGGCGGCCCCGGTGCCCTGCCGCCAGGTCACCTGCCGGACCTGGTCAGCATCGGCAAACTGTCGGCGTGAGCCAGCCACCCGCCGAGCCGCCACACCTGCCGCCCGCTACCGAGCAGCAGGCCCGCTCCCACGCCCCCCAGCTGGTCAGCCTGGGTGCCCGGCACGGCATCACCCGCTTGGCCTTCGCCTCCCCTGGCCAGATCCGCGGCCACATCGCTGACGACCGGGACCTGTTCGACATGTTCGAGTTCCAGCGTGCCGCTACCGACCTGCTAGGCGCCGAGGTCATCGTCTATTCCGACGGGGCGCTGCGCAATGACCACGCCAGCCCGGCCGGACCTAGCCGCTGCCGCTCCGCTGTGACAGAGGTGAGGCCCGAGCGCCACGCGCTGCTGGAACTCCAGGCATTACTTACTCAGATCACTGCCGTGCGCAGCGAAGGTGACGCTGACCGGTTCATCACCGATGACCGGTACCGATGGGTCTTGCACAGGCTGTGGATCGCCGCCGGGAATGAGGCCCTAGCTTTTACCCGGGCCATCGGCCAGCCCGTCCGCGCCGACAACACCCGGGCCAACCTCAACGACCTCTGCAACCACCTCGCCCACTCCCGGCTTCCCGACATCGACGAGAGCCTCGTCCGCCGGTTCACCTGGACCCGCCTCGACTCATTGCAGGCCACCACTCGCCACCATCTGCAGGCACGGCTCTAGCTCGCCCAAACCAGGGGGCCCGGCCTTCCCATTCCGCTACGAAAATTGAGCGGCGGCAGCAGCGAGCGGGCGGCCCGGCCGTGCGTCCGACGGGCCGAAGGGCCGAAGGGCCAGGTCTACCACCACTGGCAAGAAGCGGACCTGACAGACTCGAGCCCTGCGGACAATGCGGAACCCATTGAAGCAGCTCAGGAATTCACCCAAGTAGGTGTGGAGCGGCCCGCGAGTTGGGCTCGGACGGCATCGACCGCGACGCTGAGAGGGATTCTCTCCTGCTCGACGCGACGGTAGCGAGTCCATGCGGGGTCAGTAAGACAGTCGTACAGCTGCTGCTCGGCGTCAGTGAGGTGCGCGAGCGGGCGACGCGCCATCGCAATCAGTGGCTGGCCGCGGGCATCGGTCGACGTGCCGAACTGCTCGTACAGCTCGTAGGTCGGGAGGTCCATCAGCAGGCCGGTAACCGGCAGCCCGGCCGCGCGGAAGCCGTCGAGGATCTCAAGGCCGGAAGCGTCCATATCGCCCCAGTAGAACAAGCTCGGGCACTGCCGCAGCCACGGAACCGATGCGGCTGCGACCCCGCCGTGGCCCGCGCCCTCGACCGAGATCCCGGCCTCGAGAGCCGGGAAGTGCAGCGCTGTGTCCTTGTTCTCGGAGATGACAACGACGGCAGGGAGGTAGGTCGGCATCATTGGGTCGCCAACGGTGACGCTGTCCTGCCAGCGGCGTCCCGCGCCGCGGTGACCGGAGTCGAGGTAGGTGAAATGCAGGCGCGCCGGATGTCTCGGGAGGAGACCGAGCTCTGGTAGCCCGGCCAGGGCGGCGACGGTCGCCTGGCGAGTGTTGAGCCACTTGGCGTGCAGGCCCGGGATGGGCACTTGCCGAGGCGTCAGCCCGGCGGCTGAGTGCTGCCGAAACCACTCCGCGGTGACGCAGAGCAGTTCGAAGTCGACGTCGGTATATCCGTCGACGTCCCGCACGATGCGTGCGAGGTCGATGAGGTGAGGAAATCTCCGCCGCAGCACGGCGGCCCTCCCCCGGCCGCGTTCCAGCCTCCTCACCCAGGCCTTGCCACACAGGCCAGCGGCGGCGGTGATGTCCGGGATGGTGACATGTGTCGGTATGCGCTGGGTGGTCCCATGCACCGCTCGAGGAGCATCGGTGAGCGCGAGTCCGTGCGCGGTTGCCCAGTCTCGCCAGGCGAACGACTCTCTCTGAAAGCGCTCGAAGTTCCTCTCAAGGGTTGCCTTAGGCACGGTGCCGAGCGGGAACGAGTGCGGCCAGCTCGAGTGGCCGGGAGTCGGGTCCTCGGCCTTAACGTGCCTGGCGGCATCGAGATGCCAGGTACTGCCTAGCCGGCGTTGGATGTCGCCTAGGACCTGTTCAGGTGTCTTCACGATCCGCCTGCCGAACGCAGCTCGGTGATGTGCGAGTAGCCCTTGGGGCTCTTGGTCATGGTGAGCACGAGGTCCATGTCGGGCTCGAGCGCGGTGACCTTGTCCAGGGGTGCGCCGACGATTAGCTGGAATCCGAGGCCCTTCCACGCGTTGACAGCACGGCCCGCGAACTCGGAGTCGGATTTGACGAAGCCCTCGTCGAGGAAGATCGGCGCAAAGCGCGGCCGTGCACGGTCCTCGTCGCCGAGTTGGAACCGGAGTGCGGCACCGACGATGAACGCGATCAGTTCCTGGGTCTCTCCGCCGCTCTTGCCGCCGAGGGAGGCGTAGGTGGCAACCTCGACGCCGGTGACGTTGACGCGCACCGCGGTGATCTCGACGTGCTGACGCACATCGAGGTAGATATCTCGGTTAGTCGATCCGGCCTTGGTGCCGGTCTCTGCCCGGCGGATGCGGTCCATGAACGCGCGCAGACGGGTGAAGCGGAGCTCGATCTCGGCGTCGGAAAGGTCCTGGGTGGCGCCGGAGGACAGTTCCTTCAGCTCGCGCCGGAACTTGGTGATGTCATCAAGATTCAGGCGCCGCAAGCAGATACGCAGTCTGTCCTTAGCGGGTCCGAATGGCAGCTCGGCGAGGATGGCGTTGACCGGAAGCAGTCGGTCCTCGATGTCCTCGATCGCGGTGTCGAAGGCTCCGTTAAGCGGGACGAGGTCCTGTCCGCTCCATTCGGACAGCCGCCGGCGCCATTCCTGGCGGCGTTCGTGCAAGCCGGTGGCGGTGATGTTGTCGAAAATATCGCGGTAGCCGCTATAAGACTCGATGGTCACGCCGAGGTTAGGGTCAGGCCACCGTCCCTGGTAGCCCTCGAAAATTCCGCACAGCGACCTTGTGGCTGCTTGCGCCTTGTCGCGCGCAGCCTTGGAGTCCTCTGACAGCCGAGTGCGGAGCCGTCTGACGCCTTCCGGGAAGTCGTCGAGGTCGTCGGGGCTGCCGACGGATGCGAACACCGCGGCTAGATGCTCTGCTTGGGCGTCGGTGAGCCGCGCGGTGCCACCGTTCTCGATGCGGCCGAGGTTAATGGTGATCTGATCCTGCCGCCCGACTTGTTCGAGGTGTTCTGCGTCGAGATCCTTGCGTTGGCGGTCGGCACCGAACTTGGCCTCCCGTGCGTCCTCGAGTTTCCCACGTAGGAGCTCCTCCTCGGCTTGCAGCGCCTGGAGCACATCGTTGGCCTCGAGGATCCGGTCACGTTCGGCTTCGCGGTCGCGGATCTGCACGTCGATGGCGGCGACGTCGATGCTGGCCCACTCGCAGTCGGCGACGTACTGGTGGGCTTGCTTGCGCTGCCACAGGTCCTGCAACTGCTGGGTTAGGTCCTGGTCATAGCGGCCGAGTTCGCCCAGCCGGTCATCGAGCTCGGCGATCTCGCCGGCGATTTGCGCGAGCCGCTCCGCATTGGAGAATCCGATGATGGGTGCGTCACCTAGCTCGCCGTGCGCGCCACGAGAACCGTTGCGGGTCTGCCCGTTGCTGGTGACGCGCGGCCCGTCACCACGCAGGTCAGCAGGATCGTTCACGCACAGCGCATCGGTGCCCCGGCGCCGGACACGCTCTCGTACCCACGCGGTGAACGGTGAATTCTTGTGCAGAAGCTTGCCGGAGATAAGGCGCTCATCGCCTGGGTTGTCGGCATAGGGGCGCAGCTGGACGCCTTCGAACTGGATGCGGAACGGCAGCCTGATGGGGTCGATCTTCGCGCTGAGGTGCTCCAGACGCGCTTGGTCGACGAGCATCACGCGGGCGGCAGAGAACAGCGTGACCTCGGCAGCTTTGCGCCACTGCTGCTCGCCAGCTGCGATGTCGATGAGCTCAGCGACGAACGGCAGCTCGGCAGGATCGATTCCCGCTGCTCTGGCTATCGCGAGCCGCGCCTCATGGAGACGCTTAGGCACCAGGCCGCTGCGTCCCTTCAGCGAGTCGTGTTCCTGCTGCAGCTCGTCGCGCTTCACGGACAGCGGGTAGCCGGACTCGCGAACGCCCCGCTGCCGCCTCTCGAGGACATCACGCCGGGCGTCGAAGCCAGCGAGGTACGCCTCGGCCTCGCGGCGGTGCTGGCCGAAGTCCACGTCGCTGGCCGGCGAGATGGCTAGGCAGGCTGTGCGATTGTCAAACAGCGCGCGACGTATGGCAGCGTCCTCGCGATTGCCATCAAGAACTTCTAGCTCATGCTTGAGTATCTCGAGCATGTCGCCGCCGTTGGCCTTCTGCTGCTCGGCGATGTCATCAACGCGTCCGGCGAGTTCGCTCTCAAGTTCCCGCGCGGCCTTGAACTGCTCTGCGGTGAGGCGCCTCTTCTCCCGGTTGGCGGCTACCGCAGTCTCAAGCAGCCGGTCCTCAGCGCGCAGCTGCCACAGCAGGAACGGCGTGTCGCCGTCACGATGGACACCAAAGGTGTCGATGAGCTGCTCGGTTATGCGCGCCTCCTCGCGCTCGCGGTGCAGTTCGGGCAGCCGCTCGAGGACCCTGGCTTTCTCCGCCTCGGTGACCATCGCCTCGAAGGAGGCGTCCAGGTCGGTGAAATGGCCAACGGCCTTGTCGGCTGCGGCGTAGGTGGCAGGCTCCTCAAGGACCATGGATTTATACAACCCATCGACGGTACGGACCTGCTGGCCGCCTTGGATGCGGGCCAGCAGCCGCAGCGCTTTGCCACCGTCTCCGCCAGCGCCGATGCCGAGACGGGTGAACAGCGTCTGCGAGAAGTCGCTGTAGGTGTTGTGGACCGTCATCTCGGGCCAGCGGGTCGTCAGCGTCCGCTTGTCGAAGTGCGACCCGCGCAGGGCCTCCATCTCGCGCAGGTCGAGCTTTCCGTCGATCGTGGCCATCTTCATGGTGATCTCGCTGGAGCGCGTCGCGCCGCGCGGAACGAAGTAAACGCGCAGTGCGGTGAAATGGCGTTCGTTGTCATCGGCGAATGTCATTGCGACAGCACCCCAGCTGGCGCTGTCGACGCCGCGGAGCACCTGGTCAGTGAGTTCTCCGGTGCCTGCTTCACGGCTGGTGTCGATCTTGCCACGCAGGTAAGTGAGCAGGTTGCGTTGATCAGCGCCGCGGGCACGGCCGGTCCTGGCGTCGTTAGACGCCCCGTTGAACGGCGTGTCCGAGGGCATCATCAGCGCAAGGTAGGCATCAAGCAGGGTGCTCTTGCCGGTACCGGAGGCCCCCGACAGCAAAGTTGCCCCCGGAGAGATCGCCATCTGGGCGTGGCCCTGAAAGCCTCCCCAGTTGACCATCTGCAGCGTCTCGGCCTTCCACTGCGTCGTGCCTTCGGTGGCTCCGGGCATCAACAGAAGCGCCGGCTGTACGGCGGGCCGCGTCATGACGGCACATCCGCTGAAGCCGTGTCAGAATGGGTTACCGTGCCACTCAGCGTGCCGGCGGAGCCGCTGTCTGCGGCCTGATCGCCGTTCTGGCCGAGGAGCCAGTCCAGCAGCTCGGCCAGCCGCGGTAGCGGCAACAGGACCTCGATGACGGGCGAGACCTGGAACCGGTGCTCATCGGCGGTCTTGAAAAGGATGCCGGCGCGCCTGAGGGAGTCGAGGGCATTCTCGCTCCTGCGGATGTCGCCAAACTGGTCGGTCGCGTGCGAAGGACGGAAGTGCCCGACCTGCGCCAGCAGCTCTTCGCGATCGATAAAGACGTTGTCGATGCCGTCAGCGCGCTCACTGCGAAACCGCTGCCGGAGGAACACCAGCAGGATGGTCTCCTCCCGGGTGTAGGCGATGTCGTGCAACAAGGTGGGGAACCGTCCCTCGCCCTCTGGTGTGGCTTGCCGCTTGAACGCGACCTGGCGAGCCCGGTCAACGTGCAGGTCGAGGAACATGTCGTTGAGGCGGGATTTAAGCACCACCTGCGACTCCAGCAGAGCGCGCCATTCGGCTGGTTGACCTGCGGCGCTGATGTACCGGTGCTTGAGCAGCGACACGAGCGTCTTGCGCAGCTCGAGCGTCAAGCCGCCCTCGTCGCCTTCGAATAGCGACAGGGTGGTCCGCTCAACCTCGCCGGTCTCGCCATCGGCGATCTCGTCTTCTGCCGCCGGTTCAGCGTCCGGGTCATGGTAGCCGTCGTCGCCTTCGCGCCACTGGTCGGTCATGCGGGTGTTCCTTCGTCGGGGTGCGCCGAGTTGCGGGCGTCGGCAAGGCTGATTTCCAGGCGCGGCACCAGGAACTGGCGCCGAGTGCCGTCGGGGCGGATCGCGTCGAATACCTCGGCGGCCGCCGAGGCCGGAATGACCTGGCCGAGACGCGTGTCCAGGGCGCCTTCGAGTGCCTGGTCGCCTGTGCTCGGCGCGTATCCCGAGTTGCCACTGGCGAGCAGGTGCAGCAGGCCGAGAATCTCGACCGGACGGCGCAGGTCGACGGGCAGCGCGTTGAACATCTCGCCGACGGTTTCGCTGTCACCGGCATCGAGGGCCGCGAGGAGGCCTCGGCGCAGTCGAAATAGCGATGGGCCGCCTTGGCTGCGGATGTCGTCAAGGTTGGGCGGGTCGGGCGCGGCATCAGACACGTCCTCCAACGGAGGTGGCGGGACTTCATTGGCCGGGTCCCAGAACCGCTCACGCAGGTGCTCGACGTCGATTGGCGGGGGGATCGTTACCACCGGAACGGCGGCGCGCGGCCCTGCCGTCTCCATCCAGATGGCGAGCTGCTGGTTGATTTGGCGCAACGTCGCGTCCAGTTCCCGGTCGCGCACAACGTCGTGGTTGACGATGTGGTCGCGCAGGGTGGTTGTCAGGCGACTGCGCTGCGCCAGGACGTCGTCGATACCGCGCCGGATGATTGTCACGGTACCGCGGAAGTCGCGTTGCTCACCGGCGCTGAGCGCCAGCGCGAAAGGATGCTCGAGGATCGCCTGCAGATCGGACTTCAAGTCCAGGATCAGCGCCTCATCCCGAAGCAACGCAAACGCGCCCTCAAACGCTCGCCCTTCCGCGGTGAGCTTGGTGAGCTCGTCGGTTTTAGCCAGGTAGTCATCCAGCACCTGGCCGATCGGGCGCTCCTCGCTGCGAAAATCGCTGATGATCTGTCGGTGCATCCCGAGCACCGACTCCTCCACTCGTTTGAAGTCGCTGGGCAACTGTCCAATCAGATCAACTAGGTTGGCGTATCCGTCGAGCATCCGATCCTCTGTAGCCGCTGCCACGTCGCCGCCGGCGGCCAGGCGGTCACGCTCACTGGTCAGCTGACGGATCTGCACCTCGAGCCGCTCGATGCGTGCCTGGCGGTCGGGGTTGGCCTCGGTGGCCCACCGGCGGACCGCGTCCAGGATCGTGTTGATGCGGGACTCGCTGATCAGCGCACGCTCACGTGAAAGTGCCTGAACCAGGTCGAGCGCCTCCAGCGCGTGCGAGGTGAGCGAGTACTCCTCCTGACCGCTCTCACCGGTCGTGCGAAACAGCCACTGGTCGTTCATCCACCGCAAGCACAGAGCCCGGCCCTGCAGATTCGGAACCTGCTCACCAACTGAGCGCAGCTCGCCTAGATAGGTGTCGACTTGAGCGTGCAGCCGCTCGGCTGCCACTGAGCGTTGGTCCCGGCTGAACGAGCTCTTGAACACCGCGAGCACCAGCGGTGCCCATTTTCGATCCAGCAGCCGCAAGGTCGGCTTCTCGAACGCCTCGCACACCCGCGCGAGCTCTCCGGCAATGTCGCTCACGACCACCTCCTTGCGCGCCTGTGCGGGCCAAGACCGACGCTAATCCGGGGGTCTGACATTCCAGGCTCCTTAGGGCGATGTTGATCATCGCGCTTTCTGCCCATCTGAGCGGGCGCCTCGTTTCGGAACATTTCGTGACTAACCCTGATCATTCACGGGGCTGAGTGGCTGCGACTGGGCGGTTCTGAGCTGCCTCGCGGATCTTTATTCTAGGTTCCGGGTATGACAGCACCCCGGCTGGCGGGCCGGGCTGCCGGGTTTCCGCTGGCCCCGTGGATGGTGTCTTTCCTGGCTGGCGGGATGATGGCCAGCTGGTCACGGGGCCTGGGGCAGGGCGGTGATGTGCTGCCAGGCGGCGGTGATGTCGGTGGCCCAGGGCCAGGTGGCTGGTATCCGGAGCTGGCGGCGGCGGGCGCCGCGGATGATCCGGGCGGCGGCGTGCGGGACGCGGTAGCGGAGCGTTTTCGGCTCGGCTTTGGCCAGGTCGCCGTCGAGGGCGAGCAGCCTGAGCCAGGCCAGCAGGGTGGCGGCGAGCAGGGAAACGGTGAGCCAGGCGGTGTTGATCGCTAGCGAGCGTGAGGGGAAATGCCCGATTCCGCAATCTCTGCCGGTGCGGATCCGGTCCTCGACCCGGGCGCGGGCCCGGTGCGCGGCGTCGATGCAGGCCAGGTTCGCGCGCCAGCCCCGCAGTTCGGCTGGCAGGCTGGTGACCCACAGGGTGTACCGCCAGCCGCCTGCGGTCTCGAACAAGGTGAGCTGCGCGCCGGGGTGGGGCCGCTCGCGGCGGGCAAAGACCCGCATCGTCGCTGGCCAGGCGGCGAGCTGGTCCCCGTCCGGCCCTTCGCGGAGCAGCCCGGTCAGCTCGGTGACGTCCGCTTCCTCGATCCAGCACCGGCGGTGGGCGCACGACCGGTCGGCGCAGGCGTCCCCGGCGCGGCGCTCGCGCACCTCGCCGCGGCCGTCGACGGCGATCTGTTACGCGAGGTTCAAGATGGACACGAAGGCGACATTCGCGGTGAGCATGTAGAACCGGACGAATCGGGCGCTGCCGGGCCAGCTGGTGTTCGCCCTGCACGACAGGGACGCCAGCTTCACCGCCGCGTTCGACGCCGTGTTCCAGGCCGAGGGCGCCAGGGTGATCCGCTCCGCGATCCAGGCACCGCGGATGAATTCGATCATAGAGCGCTGGACCGGCAGCTGCCGGCAAGAACTGCTCGACCGCACCCTGGTCTGGAACCAGCGGCACCTGATGACCGTCCTGCGCGAGTACGAGGACTTCTATAACACCCACCGGCCGCACCGAACCCTCAGGCAAGCCGCGCCACTGCGCCCGCTGCCCGACGGCGTCACCGACCTGGACCATTTCCGGGTCCGGCGGCGCGACCGCGCAGGAGGCGTGATCCATAGATATCGCCTGGTGGCATAAGTTATCGGCACCCACAAGCGCAGACCGGATCGGCTTCGTGCTCGCACGCCAGACATCGATGACATGGCTTGCGGCCCTGCAGCCACGGCCTCCCGCCAATGCCATTGGTGTCGCTCGCTACCCGCGTCAGCTTTGCAGGCCTGCCACCACCCGCACCCATCAGCGCCGGATACGGTCTCGCGCCAGATCGTCCGCGGCGTCGCTGAGCGGGTCGGCTATGGCGCGTATGAGATCGGCGAGGCGCTTCTGCCACCGTGGCGCTGGTTTGATCCAGTAGGAATCGCTCAGTTTCTTGAACGAGGCCTCGGCTTCGTCGGCGGTCATATCGAGCCGGTTGCCTATTTCTTGCCAGGTGCGCCCGTTGGCGCGGGCGGTAGCGATGAGGTCATGCATGATCGTGGGCGTGACGCCGGGCAAGTCGTTGGCATACCCGATGACACCTAGGTCACGGAGGTCAGCGACCGCCTCGGCTGGCATCGGCTCTGCCAGGTATTCAGAGATTTTTGTCTGTACATCGGGCTTGGTCATCACTGCCCTCCCTTCCACTGTCCGTGGTAGATGACTTCGCCGTCCCCTGACGGGCCGCTGGCGTCAGTGTCAACACCAATCTGTACCTGACGGTTCCCGCTGCGGCCTAGGTACATGCGGCCGCCCTCGTGCCCGTGGTCGGGCATCTCAAATTTGCGGGACCGGTAGGCACTGAGCAGATCAGACTCCCTGGGCTTGCCGCGACCGAGAGCGGAGGGCAGCACACGGACAGAGGCCCGACAGCTGTTCTCGCCAGGCACCAACAAGCGACGGTTCCTGCGGCCCATCGGCTCCCGTCCATGTTCCGAGTGTTACACGACGACAGCAGGTCAGCCCAGCGGTCGGTCTTGGCGGCTCGCCAACCCTGCGGCCAGCCAACAGATGGCCTGACAGCTGCTCCGGACGGCATTTCGCAGAAACGAGTGGCGGTCGGGCGACGCAAGTTTACCGGCGAGGGCGTCGTTGCCGGCATGTCTGGCGGGGCACAGCGTGCCGGGGCAGGCAGCTGCCAACGGATCAGCGGACCGCCCTCGGCGCCGGTCAGGAGTCGATATTCCGCCTGTCGGAAGTTGGTCCCAGACTCGGCCATGATGGCTCTGCAAGGTGAGGCGTATTCAGCGAAGATCGTCCGAAGACCTTAGCCCCGACGTCCATGACAGCGACCAAGGCTCCAGCGGCGTCGCTAAGTGGCGCTGCCCCTGCCACGACCGGGCGATGTAGGCCATGGCCTGTTCGAGCCAGTCGTCTCTCTCCCAGGTCGCCCCATCCGGCGCCGCTCAGGACGGCTACGGCAGGCTCCTCAGGGAACTCCTGCGGAGCGCCATGCGGTGGCCGAGGCGTCGGGCGTCCATCGCGGCGGCGCTGCGCCGTCGGTGCACCAGCCCGAGCC
>JALYTU010000505.1 GCA_030854125.1 Actinomycetota bacterium
CGGCCACCGGCGTGGCCGAGATCTCCAGCACCATGTGAGCGCAGGAAGGCGATCACTCCCGCCGCCGTGAGATCGTTGTTTCCCGTCCCGTCGGGGGGATCGTCGGCACTCATGGGCAACAGTCTCCCGGATGGTGGGTATATGCTCGCGCCATCCGCCGAGAGGAGAGTGCTGTGTCCCGTTTCGCCCGTCTAGCCGCTGTGGCCGCCGTTGCCGCCGCCGCCTGCGTGACCGCTCCGGTCGCGCTCGCCGCCCCCGGCCCCTACGTCGCCCTCGGTGACTCGTATACGGCCGGACCCTTGGTCCCCACGCCGACGGGAAGCCCGATCCTGTGCGGCCGCTCGACCAACAACTACCCGCAGGACGTCCGGCGGGCGATCCGCCCCTCGGCCTTCACCGACGCCAGCTGCAGCAGCGCGACGACGGCCGACATGACCCAGTCCCAGAGCCTGCAGGGTGGCCTGCAGACCGCTCCGCCGCAGTTCGACGCCCTGCGCTCAAACGATGCGCTCGTCACCCTGGGAATCGGCGGCAACGACGCCGGGCTGATCGGCGTGGCCGAGGAGTGCGCCAAGCTCGACGCCGCCTGGCCGTTCGGGACGCGCTGTCGCGATCACTACGGCTCCGGCGGCACGGACACCAACGTGAGCGCCATCAACGCGACCGGCCCCAAGCTCGCCGCGGTCATCAAGGGCATCCATAGCCGCGCCCCGCAGGCCCGGGTGATCGTGGTCGGCTATCCCGACGGCCTGCCGACCAGCGGCACCTGCTGGCCGGTCGTGCCGTTCTCCTCCGGCGACGTCAGCTACGTCAACTCGCTCGAGAACCGTCTCAACGCGGTGATCTCCTCGGCCGCGCAGAGCAACGCCGCGACCTACGTGGACACGTACACGTCGAGCATCGGTCACGATGCCTGCAAGGCTCCGGGCACGGCGTGGGTGAACGGGATCATCCCGACCTCCCCCGCCTATCCGCTGCACCCCAACCAGGCCGGCGAGTCCAACATGGCGACCCAGGTTCTCGCGCACCTGTCATGACGCGGCAATGAGACCGACCCGATCCCCGATCTCAGCAAAGGACCAACATGGCACCTGACCTGCCTGACCTCACCGGCCTCGCAATCGGGGGCGCACGCACTCTGTGGGGCCTCGGCCAGCGGATTCCGCGCGCCGGTGGCCTGCTCGCCCAGTCGCTGAACGGGATCGTGGAGGACAAGACGATCCTCATCACCGGAGCCTCATCGGGGATCGGCGAGGCGACCGCGCTGAAGCTGGGGGCGGCCGGCGCGACCGTGCTGCTCGTGGCTCGAACCAAGGACAAGCTCGACGAGGTCGCCGCCGCGGTCGACGCCGCGGGCGGCCGAGGCCTCTCCTACCCGTGCGACCTGACCGATCCCGATGACGTGGACCGGATGGCTGCCGTGGTGCTCGATGAGCACGGGGTGGTCGATGTGCTGGTCAACAACGCCGGCAAGTCGATCCGCCGCTCGGTCAACCGCTCCTACGATCGGTTCCACGACTACCAGCGCACCATGCAGCTCAACTACTTCGCGCCGGTCAAGCTGATCCTCGACCTGCTCCCGGTGATGCGCGAGAACGGCTCGGGCCACATCGTCAACATCTCGAGCATCGGTCTGCAGGTCAACACCCCCCGGTTCGCCGCCTACCTGGCCTCCAAAGCGGCGCTGGACGCGTTCTCGCGGTCGATCGCCCCGGAGGTGATCGGCGACGGCGTCCATCTCACCACGGTCTACATGCCGCTCGTGCGCACACCGATGATCGCCCCGACCTCGGTGTATGACCGCGTCCCGACGCTCAGCCCCGAGCAGGCGGCGGAGATGATCACCGAGGCGATCCGCAAGCAGCCCAAGCGGGTCGCCACGACGCTCGGCAGTCTCGGCCAGCTCACCTACGCGATCGCGCCGGGCGCCCAGGACCTGGTCGTCAATCGCGCCTACCAGCTGTTCCCGGAGGGCGGGAACAAGCCGGAGGACCGCCGGACCGCGGCCGAGCAGCGGGCCTTCGCCCAGGCGACCCGCGGCGTGCACTGGTAGCCGCCGGCGCCCCGGCCACGCTGTGACCGCCGACCGGGGAGGGCTCAGCTCATCGCATCAACGCGGCAAACGCGGGGGCGCCGATGTTGCCGCCGCTGAGCACGACGCCCACCCGGGTGCCCGGGGCCGAGACCGTTCCGGCCAGCAGGGCGGCCAGCGCACAGGCGCCGCTCGGCTCGACGACGAGCTTGCAGCGCTCGAACAGGAAGCGCATCGAGTCGACGATCTGCGCGTCCGAGACCGTCACGACCGAGTCGACGAGCCGGCTGATCACGGGCCAGGTCAGCTCTCCGGGGGTCGGGGTCTGCTGCCCGTCGGCGATCGTCGGCCCGACCTGCACCCGGATCCGCTCACCGGCCGCGAGCGAGCGCTTGACGTCATCTGAGGCCTCGGGCTCGACGCCGATCACCCTCGTCCCGGGGGCGAGCGCGGCGGTGACGGTGGCGCAGCCTGAGATCAGCCCCCCGCCGCCGACCGGCACGAGCAGGACATCGAGAGCGCAGTCGGCAAGCAGTTCGAGCGCGACCGTGCCCTGTCCGGCCATCACATCGCGATTGTCGAACGGATGCACGAGCGTCAGCCCGCGCTCGGCGGCCAGCCGCCGAGCCAGCGCCTCACGATCGTCGCGGTAGCGGTCGAACTCGATCACCTCGGCTCCGTAGGCTTCGGTGGCCGAGCGCTTGAGCGCGGGCGCGTCAGCAGGCATGAGGATCACCGCGCGCGTGGCGAACAGCCGGGCCGCGAGCGCCACCGCCTGGGCATGGTTGCCCGAGGAGACGGCGCAGACGCCGCGCTCGCGCCGCTCAGGGTCCAGCGCGGCCAGCGCGTTATAGGCGCCGCGGAACTTGAACGCGCCGCCCCGTTGCAGGTTCTCGGCCTTGAGCACGACCCGCGCTGCCGTCAGCTCGTCAAGCGTGCGCGAGCGTAGGACCGGGGTGTGATGAGCAACGCCGTGCAGGCGCTGCTCAGCGGCCCGAACGTCCGGCAGCTCGATCGCGGCAGCGACCGGTAGGGACACCGTTGCCCCGCTAGGCGGCGGTGCCGGCGTCCCGCATGAGACGCCCGACCGGGACCGCACGCAGATGGTGGCTGGCCAGGCTGAGGCGTAGCCGGCTGAGCAGCGCCTGGGCTTCGGCCGGACTCGTGATCCGCAGTTCG
>JALYTU010000506.1 GCA_030854125.1 Actinomycetota bacterium
GGCGACCGCCGGGTGCGCACGCCACGTCGCTGACCGTGCGCGTGCGCCGGCCGAAGCCGGGCCTGGCGACGTGCCGAGGCCGGCGATGACCAGCGCGACCGCCGCCGCCACGATTCCCACCGCAGTCAGCCTCCTCACCACAACCCCGATGCTACCGCCGACAGCCGTCGTGGCCCCGGTTGCTAGCGTCGCCGCCGTGGCACCCGAATCCACCGCGCCCACACTCGAGCATCGTGTGCGCGTCCAGCTGCGCTGGCGTGACATGGACATGCTCGGCCACCTCAATCAGTCCGTCTACCACGAGCTGCTGGAGGAGGGACGCGCCGGCCTGATCACCGAGGTCCTGCGCCGGACCGCCGATCACGTGCACGGGGGCTACGTGGTCGTCCACGTCGACCTCGACTACCGCCACGAGGTGCGCCGCGACCACATCGAGGTCGAGGTGGTGGTCACGCTCAGGCGCGTGGGAACCTCGAGCCTCGAGCTCGCGCACGAGATCCGGCTCCCGGACGGGACCATCGCCGCCTCGGGGACGACGGTGCTCGTCGCCTGGGACCCGGTCGCACGCGGCAAGCGCACGCTCGGTGAGGCTGAGCGGGCCGCGCTGACCTGAAATGGCCGATGGCGCCCACATCACGCGCTACATGACCTCGCTGGAGACCGAGGTGCGTGAGGTCGCGCCCGGCGAGTGGGGGCTGGTGCTCGACGCGGCCGGGTACCCGCTCGAGGTCGGGGTCTCGATCCGCGGCGAGCTCCTGCGCGCTCAGGCCGCCGTGCTCCCGCCCGAGGTGATCGATCCCCATCAGCTTCTGTACTGGAACCGGCAAGCACCGTTCGTCTGCTTCGCCGAGAACATGGCGGGCGAGGTATTCGTCTGCGGCGAGCTCCCGGTCGCCGCGCTCGACCTTGAGACGCTGGATCGGTTCCTTGGGCTGCTGCTGGCCAGCGCGGTGAGAGCCCGGGAGTTCGTGCTCCGGGCCGAGTGACGGCCGGGGGACGAGAAGCAAGAAATTATGCCGGCGATGTCGATTTCGGCCACCACCCGTTTGTCGTGATCGATATAGGGGCCCATTCGGGGCGCCGAGACGACGGAGAGAACTGACATGACCCAGTACCTGCTGTCGGTCCATGGCACCCACAACGCCCCGCCGCCCGATCCCGAGGCGATGGCCGGCATCTTCGCGGCCGTCGAGACGTTCAACGAGGAGGTGCGCCAGGCCGGCGCGTGGGTGTTCGCGGGCGGACTGGAGCCGCCGGACACGGTCACCGTGGTCCGGATCGAGAGCGACGCCCCGGTGCTGACCGATGGGCCGTTCGCAGAGTCCAAGGAGCACATCGGCGGTTTCTGGATCATCGAGGCAGCCGACCTCGATGCAGCGCTGAGCTGGGCTGACAAGGGCGCGCGAGCGTGTCAGAACCCAGTCGAGGTCAGGCCCTTTCAATCCGTGTGAGGGCTGAGCGCCGATGATCGCGGCTGACGAGGAGCGTGGATCACCGTCACCGCCCGCAATCGGGCGATCAACGTGATCCGCCGCGAGTCAACCCGGGACGCCCGCCAGATCGAGGCCACGAGCATGCACGGCGATGAACCTGACCCCGGGCCGATGGGCGACGACCGCCTGCGCCTGATCTTCACCTGCTGTCACCCCGCGCTGGCGCCCCCGGCCCGGATCGCGCTGACGCTGCGGCTGTTGGGCGGATTGCAGACCACTGAGATCGCCCGTGCGTTCCTGGCCGGCGAGGCGACCATGGCCCAGCGCCTGGTCCGCGCCAAGCGCAAGATCGCCGCAGCCAACATCCCGTTCCGAATCCCGGACGACGCCGAGCTGCCCGACCGCCTGCGGTCGGTGCTCACCGTCCTCTATCTGATTTTCAACGAGGGCTACACCGCGTCATCGGGGGACGAGCTCGTGCGCGTTGCCCTGTGCGCGGAGGCGCTGCGCCTCGCCCGGTTGGTCGCCGAGCTGATGCCCGACGAGCCCGAGGCGCTCGGCCTGCTCGCGCTCCTGCTGCTGATCGATGGCCGCCGGCCCACTCGCACGGCCCCGGACGGGTCACTCGTACGCCTGGAGGATCAGGACCGCGCACGCTGGGATCGCCCGCGGATCCAGGCCGGGCAGGCGATCGTCCGCGGCCTGCTGGCGCGTAACCAGCCCGGCCCGTTTCAGATCCAGGCGGCTATCAACGCCGTTCACAGCGACGCGGGGACCGCGGCGCTGACCGACTGGGGCCAGATCCTCTCGCTGTATGACCAGCTGCTCGTGGTCACGCCGACGCCGGTGGTGGCGCTCAACCGGGCGATCGCCGCGGCCGAGGTGCATGGGGCGCAGGCCGGCCTGGACGGGATCGAGGAGCTCGACCTCGGCGGCTACGCGCCCTATCACGCCACCCGCGCCGAGCTGCTGCGGCGCCTCGGTCGCGACGCCGACGCGGTGCGGGCCTACGACGTCGCCCTGGGCCTCACCGCCAACCTCCAGGAGCAGCGATTTCTCGCCGCCCGCCGCGCTCAGGTCAGCGGGGACGGGCCCGAGGTCGACCCGAGGATCGGCTAGTGGGTCTCGCCGTTCCGGTGGGCCCCCCAGCGCTCGCCCCGCCATCACCCCGTGCGAGCATGCCGGGATGGCGAGCCCTCCCGGCACCGTCTCACCGACCGAGGTCCCCGACCCGGCGCTGGCCGCGCTCATCGATTGGTTCTCGGCACACGCCCGCCCACTGCCCTGGCGCCGGACGCGTGACGTCTACGCCGTCTGGGTCTCGGAGGTGATGTCGGCCCAGACCACCGTGTCGCGCGCTGCCGTGGCCTGGACGGCGTGGATGACGCGTTGGCCGACGGTGGACGCGCTCGCCTGTGCGTCGCTGGCTGACGTGCTCGGTCAATGGCAGGGCCTGGGGTATCCCCGGAGAGCGCGCGATCTGCACCGTTCGGCGCAGATCGTGCTCGCGTCCGGGTGGCCGGATGATCTGACCGAGCTGCCCGGCGTCGGTCCCTACGTGGCGGCGGCGATCCGGTGCTTCGCGCTCGAGCAGCCCGCGCTCCCGCTCGACGTCAACGTTCGGCGCGTGCTGACCAGGCGGTTTCCGGCCGGGGTGGACATCACCGCTGACCCGTGGCGAGCCGGACAGGCGGTGATGGAGTTCGGCCAACGGGTGTGCACGGCGCGGCCCCACTGCGAACGGTGCCCGGTGCGCGCCGGATGCCCAGGCCCTGGT
>JALYTU010000507.1 GCA_030854125.1 Actinomycetota bacterium
ACCCGCGACAGGGCATCGGGAACATCCTCCAGGAACACGGCGGGCAGGCCGCCCGGCGGAGCGGCACCGAGAGCGTCGCGATACAGCCCGGCGTCGGCTGCGTCGATCCAGCGCTCCTCGCCGTTGATCCGCACGCGCGCGGCGCGCCGCTCGCCGCGCAGGTCCTCGAGCATCGCCTCCGGTTTCAGCCCCGGCAGCACACGTTGAGCGACCTCGGCGAGGCTGAGGTCACCGACCCGGCGCAGGACGTCGAGCAGGCCGTCACGGTTGTTGGCCCGGGTCAGCTCCGAACGGCACTGCAGGTCGGCCTCGACCGAGTCCAGAGCGCCGGCGTCGATCAGGTCGCGCAGCTCGTCCTGGCCGAGCAGCTCGCGCAGCAGGTCGCGGTCCAGGCTGAGTGCGGCCGCACGGCGCTCGGCGTTGGGCGTGTCGCCCTCGTACATGTAGGTGGCGACGTAGTCGAACAGCAGCGAGGACGCGAACGGCGACGCGGTCGGTGTCTCGACCTCAACGAGGCTGAGCTCGCGGCGGTGCAGCTTGGTCAGCAGATCGATCAACCCGGGCACGTCGAGCACGTCGCGCAGGCACTCGCGGTAGGTCTCCAGGATGATCGGGAAGTCCCCGTACTGTTTGGCGACCTCGAGCAGGGTCTGGGACTTCAGCCGCTGCTGCCACAGCGGGGTGCGCTTGCCCGGCCGGGCCCGCGGGATCAGCAGCGCACGGCCGGCGTTCTCGCGAAAGCGCGCCCCGAACAGGGCGCTCGAGCCCAGCTCGGCGACGACGCGGTCCTCGATCTCGTCCGGCTCGAGCAGCACGAGTTCGGCTCCCGGCGGCTCCTCCGCGTCGGGAAGGTGGACGATGATCCCGTCGTCGGAGTAGATCGCGTCGGACTCCAGGCCGTACTCGTCGCGGATCCGCGCACTCAGCGCCAGTGACCACGCGGCATGGACCCGGCCGCCGAACGGGCTGAGCACGCACAACCGCCAATCGCCGATCTCGTCGCGGAAGCGCTCGACGACGATCGTCCGGTCTGACGGGATCACCCGGGTGGCCTCCTGCTGTTCGGTGAGAAACTCGAGCAGGTTCTTGGCCGCGCGGCGATCCAGGTCATAGCCGGCCTCGAGGGTCTCGACGGTCTGGTCCACGGCCCAGCGCGCGAACGCGCCGATCGCCTCGCCGAGCTCGCGCGGACGGCCGATGCTGTCGCCCTTCCAGAACGGGACCGCGCCGGGCAGGCCAGGCGCCGGGGTGACGATCACCCGGTCACGGCCGATCTCCTCGATCCGCCATGTGCTCGCTCCGAGCAGGAAGGTCTGGCCCGGCCGGGCCTCGTAGACCATCTCCTCGTCGAGCTCGCCGACCCGCCGCCCGTCGGGCAGCGTCACCGAGAACAGGCCCCGGTCGGGAATCGTGCCGGCGTTGGTCACCGCAAGCTGGCGGGCTCCGGGTCGCGCGCGGATCGTGCCGGCGACCCGGTCCCACACGATCCGGGGCCGCAGATCGGAGAAGTCACTGGACGGGTAACGGCCGTCGAGCATGTCGAGCACGTTCTCGAGTTGCGTGCGCGGCAGTTCGGCGTAGGTGTAGGTCCGGGTGACGAGCGCGAACAGGTCGTCGACATCGACCGGCTCGTCCTCGGGCGCCGCGGCGGCAATCGCGACGATCTGCTGGGCGAGTACGTCCAGCGGGTTGCGCGGAACCACCGTGGTCTCGATCTTCGCCTCGCGCATCCGCCGGGCCACGACCGCGCACTCGAGCAGGTCACCGCGGAACTTGGGAAAGATCCGGCCGCGGCTCGTATCGCCAACCGAGTGCCCCGCCCGGCCGATCCGCTGCAGACCCCGGGCCACGGACTTGGGGGACTCGACCTGGATCACGAGGTCGACGGCGCCCATGTCGATTCCGAGCTCGAGGCTCGAGGTCGCGACCAGGCAGGGAAGCTCGCCGGCCTTGAGCATCTCCTCCACGACCGTCCGCTCCTCGCGGGCCAGCGAGCCGTGGTGGCTGCGCGCGATCTCGCGCTCGGCGAGATCGTTGAGGCGGATCGCGAGGCGCTCGGCGGCCCGACGGTTGTTGACGAACAGGATCGTCGACCTGTGCTCGTTGATCAGCCGCAGCAGCTCTGGGTAGATCGCCGGCCAGATCGAGCGCCGCGTCGCCTCGCCGCCGGCCAGCGGATCGAGCTCGGGCGAGGGCGTGGCGTCGGGCTCGAGCATCGACTCGACGGGCACGTGGATCTTCAGGTCCAGCGGCTTGCGCATGCCGGTGTCCACGATCCGGCAGCGTCGCTGGGGCCCGACCATGAAGCGGCCGACCTCCTCGAGCGGGTTCTGGGTGGCGCTGAGTCCGATCCGCTGAACCGGTCCCTGCGCCGCGGCCTCGAGGCGTTCGAGGGTGAGGGCGAGGTGCGCGCCGCGCTTGGTCGCGGCGACCGCGTGGATCTCGTCGATGATCACCCACCGCGTTCCGGAGAAGATCTGCTGGGCGCGCCCGGTCAGCATCAGGTACAAGGACTCCGGGGTGGTGATGAGAATGTCGGGAGCCTCGCGCAGCATCCGCTGGCGCTCACGCTGCGGGGTGTCGCCGGTGCGCACCGCGACCGTCAGCTCAGCGCCGATCCCGCGCAGCGGCGTGCGCAGGTTGCGATCGATGTCGTAGGACAGCGCCTTGAGCGGCGAGACGTAGACGAGCTGGGTGCTGCGCTCCTTGGGGTTCTCGGAGCGGTCGGGGTCGTTGGCGAGCTGGTCGATCGCGTACAGGAACGCCGCCAGCGTCTTCCCCGAGCCGGTCGGCGCCGAGATGAGCACATGCTCGCCGGAGGCGATCGCCGGCCAGGCCTGCGACTGGGCCTCAGTCGGCCCCTCGAACGCGCCCGCAAACCACGTTCGCGTGCGCGGACTGAACGCATCGAGAGCCATCCTGTGAGGCTACTCGGACGCGGAGCGCTCGCCCCGCGGCCGACGGGGCCGGGCCGGCTCGGGATCCATGAACGCGAGCTGGGTACTCAGACCGGCGCTGGGTCCGACCGGCGCGATCCGGCGCCCGGACTGGACGGCGGACCGCGTGGGCTTGATGTGCGGGGCGGCGAGCTGCTGGAGCGCGTCGAGATCGGGCACGGTCGTGACCAGGCCCCAGAACGCGGAAGCGCCGGCGCCGGGGGCCTCCACCACCTCGAGAATCGCCGGGCCGAGCCGGCGAAAGCCCTGGCG